>JBCCKZ010000152.1:0-10129 GCA_039027135.1 Planctomycetota bacterium | reverse complement strand
TGTGAAACCATCGTCAAGCAAGTTGACGTTCTCGCATTCTTGCGTCTTGAAATGCAAATACATCCCGTTCTTTGTGCCGTGAGAAAACACAATCTCCCACTGATCTAGTCGTGAGCTATCAAGTCTCGCTCGCTCGTCATAGCTCGTGTAGGGGAACACGTTGCGATCATCGCCGTCGATGTTCAGCGTCAAGAACGAGAAGACGTTCAGTCCTTGGCCGGCGAGGTAGTTGATCGCTCCGATGATGCCTTTGCCCTTGTTGTCTTGCCACGTGGGGTCACCTTCGTTCCAGTCTTTGATGTGCGGTGCCCAGTTTTTAATGAACTGGTCTTTGACACCGTCCGATCCAAAACCTCCATCGAATTCGTCATACGCCAGGAAGTTCTCCGGTGCGTCGACACCGGCCTTGAGAAAGAACTCTTTGCTGCCAGCAAACTGAAGGTGGTGTTTTCCGACGTAGGTCAGTCGTCCCTTGCCGCGAAAGTCTCGGCCGGTTTTGTCGGTCGCCGCGACAACAAATGATCCGGCGATTCCGTCAACACCTTCGACGGCCGAGCCTGCCTCGCCAGCGTCGGCGATTGCAACTTGATCACCTTTACGGAAGGAGACTTTGTACTCCCAAGTGCCGGTGTGATCGGGCGAAACGTGGGCTCGCCATTGGTTACCGGATGTCGCTCCCGAATTCGCCGCGTCTCCATCAGCCGCAAAGTACCCGGGGATGCTGTAGGTCAGGCCGGAGGCGGGGTGGGTGAATGTGACTTGCATCCGGTAGTCGGTGAACGGATTGGGGTCGCCATCCTCGGAGGCTTCGGGGCCATCAACGGTGAGAGTGACTTTGTGCCATTGTTTGAGTTCGCCGGAGATTTTTGCCGTAGCAGCCTGGCAGTTGGTTTGGGCGAGGGCGATCAGGAAGACCGAGGCCAGCAGGACAGTCGATCGGAGCATTTAGGAGGGTCTCGAAAGGTGGGGAGGGAGGGTTGCGGGCATATTTGCGCGAGGAGCCCAAACGTGCACAACGAACGTGCTTTTTTAAGGGAATTAGGCGGTTTGCTGTGCACGCTAGTCGGTTTGTTAGCAAAGGGATTACAGTTTGAAACAAAATCCCACGCGCTGGACACTCATGGACAGTCGATCGATCCACGCCTGCCTCAGCTTAACCGAGCACCGTTCACGCATCTTTGCGGTCGTCGTGTCGATGGTGCAGGACTATGATTTGGCGGAAGAACTATTCCAAGAAACAATCTCAGAAATATTGAGAAGCGAGTCTACCTTCGATTCGAGTCGCGGATTTGTTTCGTGGTCGTGTGGCATCGCCCGAAACGTGGTCAGGCAGCATTGGCGTCGGCAGCAGAACGCACCCACCAATGGCGTCTGCGATTTGCTTTCTAAGTTTGCCTTGGTCGTCGAAGAGACCGACGACGAAGTTTGGAAGCGAGAGCGGCGTGCACTGCGCAGCTGTTTTCAACAATTGCCTCAGCGAATGCAGCAGCTATTGATGTTTCGTTATGGTCATAATATCAAGGGAAAGGCACTGGCGGATGCGGCGGACATTCGGCTTGGTTCAATACGGACGACCCTTGCTCGACTAAGAAAGCAAATGCGAGAGTGCATTCGATTGCGTTCTCTCGACCTTCCCACGAGTGAAGCATGAAGATGTCTGACGTGACCTTTGAGGAAATCCTGACAGCCTATGTTGAGGGTGACGCCTCCGAAGAACAGCTTACGAAACTACACGAGGCTATCGAGGCATCTCCAAAGCTTCGGGATCGCTTTCAACGCGAAATGCGTCTCAATGCAATGTTGCATGAGACAGTTGCCGAGCAGATCGAACTTCAGGCCATTCAGGCTCCGCAGGTTGAGCTTTCCAAAGCAAATAGAACCGAACTTCAGAACCACAAGACACAATCACGCAGTTGGTGGATCTTGGTGGCGACGTTGCTGCTCGTTCTATCCTCTGGCCTTTACTTCGTTCAACAACAGGGGGTGTCATCCAGTCAGCCTGTCATCGGCACGTGCATGAGTTTGTCTGGAACCTCGTCGATTCTGAGAGGCGAAACTCGACAGGAAGTGACACCGGGATTGACGCTTCATGCGGGCGATCGAGTGGCATGCGATGAAGGTGCGCAAGCCATGCTCCGGCTTGCTGATGGTTCGATCCTAGCGATGGAGCCGAAGTCAGAGCTGACTTTGGTTTCAACTCGTCCAAGCATTCAAGTTGAACGCGGGGAGGTGATGTTTGAGGTAGCCGAAAGGAAGCCTGGTGAGTCTCCGTTTCAAGTCCAGACGGCACAGTCCACCGTCGATGTCGTTGGAACCGTTTTCGCCGTTTCTTGTTCTGATCACACGGAGCTTGAGGTCTATGAAGGTGAGGTTGCGTTGACACGCCGCAGCGATCAAGCAAAAGTCAACCTGAGTTCTCAGCAGAGAACGAGTACCGATGCCGAGAACATGGCCGTCCAGTCGCTTTCTAATCCAATCCTCGATGCCCCGGTTGAAGTCATCACGCTCGTGCCGACGGATGACTTAACAAGCTCAAACAAATGGGATCAGGACAATCGATTTTTGAAGGTCGAAGGTGACCGAAGATTTGCCTATTTGAGATTTGAAATTCCAGAAGCCGTTGAAATCCAGGCTGCACAGCTGCGATTGACTCAAAGCGTTGACACGGGGTCTGGAACGCTACAAGTTCACATGGCCGAAAACAGAGATTGGAATGAACACGACTTCCCGGAAAACGATCGTCCGCGGGAAACGTCGCTACTCGCTGAACGAAGCGGCGTTGTATCTCGTTCCCAAGTGGTCGAGTTTGATTTGGAGGGTGATTTAGAGCCGGGGGCTGTGACTCTGATTGTATCGCTCGATCAGAAAGACGAGAACGACGTTTGGTTTGCCTCATCCGAGACGGCTCATCCGCCGCAATTGCTGCTAACGGTATTGAACGACTAGCGGGAATGACAACCAGCCCGTCGAATTAGTTTAATCGCATGTGTGAAATCATTGATCAGCCGCAGAGTGCTAGCACGCGGTGACGATTCAGGACCGAACGCTCTTTATCGCGTTGCTGCTCACTAAATCAACAAGCCGCAACTGAATTCCAATGCGGCGCGTCGGTAGGGGAAGGTCAAACGATCGACTTTCCCTGCTAACACGGGCAGTCAAATCAAGAGGCTTCACCCCCAATAGCGGTCAGTGGTAATTTTTCTTCCGGAATCTTGTATAGATCCGTCGAGATCGATCGTATTCGTGGGTGATGATGACCACACAAGAAATCACTGCGCAACTACTCCGCGAGCGAATTGGGCTGACCGCGCAGATCTATTCAATCGTCCGCAATTATCACCTGGCTGAGGACATCTACCAGGAAATCTGTGTCAAAGCACTCGATCAGACCGGAAAGGTTGAATCGAAAGATCACCTGATTCATTGGTTTCGCAAAGTCGCGAGAAATCGTTCCATTGATGTGCTAAGGCTGCATGGCGAACGCAATCGGCAACTTTCCGAGCAGACGCTGGCGTTGCTTGAGGACACTTGGGATGAGGGCCGGGAAGCCGCAAACGCATCCATTGTCGACGCGCTTTCTCGATGCGTTGACCAATTGACCGCCCGAAGTCGCGAAGTGGTGACCCTGCGGTATTTCCAAAATCGGTCAGGCGAAGAGATCGCCGAGACCGTGGGAATCAAAATCACCTCGGTCTATCAAACGATTGCCCGAGTTCACAAAACACTCGCCGAGTGCATTCGGCATCAACCGGAGTACCACTCATGATGGATCATGATTCGAATGTACGTTGGCTTGAGCAAATTGCCGCCTACCAGGATGGTGCGCTGAGCGATGCAGAGTTTGAGGCTTTTGAACAGACGCTTCAAACGGATGCCGAGAAACGGGCATTCTTCATCCAGGTAAACGAGCAGTCGGTTACGCTGGCCGAGGTCATCCGATCTCGTGTGGTGTCTAAGGCCTTTGATGAGGCTGCGGATACGAGTGGTGCTAGATTGAGCACGGACGAGGCTCGTTGTGACGAATTGGAGCAAGGCCGAACGTCGTTTCGACCGGCACTGGCGTTGATTGCCGCGGTGGCTGCCGGGTTGTTGCTGTTGGTTTCTTGGATGAACCGAAGCGACCAGCCAACACCAGATCGGTTACTCGTCGAGGATCGGGTCGGAACGGTAACGTTTGGTAACCAGGCGGTATGGGCAACGGGGCAGTCCGAATCGATTCCATCTGAAGTCACTACTTTGGTTGCCTCAACGAAGTACGAGTTGGAGTCCGGTATCACTCGGATCAAGCTCAGTGGAGGCGCAGTGGTTTCTATGTCGGCTCCGGCAACTTTCAGTTTGAACAGTGGCACGGAGCTTGATTTGGAATCGGGGAAGATGGCGGCTCGGTTGCCAGGCGAGACGAGTGAGCTAACCGTAAGGGTCGGCGAGATTAGCGTTCGAGATTTAGGGACGTCCTTTGGTGTCACAGCGGCAAAAGCCGGTCGAGTGGATGTGGCGGTCTTCGATGGAAAAGTCTCGGTGACAAAGTCATCGATGCCCTCGTCTCAAGCACCTCGAGTTTTTGTAGAGGGCGAGGCTTTTAGTAGCCTGGGTTCGGAACCGGTTCGTGATGAGCAGGCATTTGACCCAGAAAGTTATCGAGATATCTGGCCGTTGACTGTTGGCGTGAATGAAATTTCCAACGTCGTCGATTTCGTCGTCCCCGGCAGTGGAAAGCCTCTTGCGGATTTGAAGGACGACCACAAGTTGTTCCTGATTCCCGAACAACTGAACACGAAATTCGATTCAATGAGGTCGATCAAGTTGATACAGCCAGGGCAGACTTGGCCGCAGGCGTTGGTCGAGAAGATTGATCTTCCAACGAGGCAATCGATTCATAGTTACCTGCTGGTCTACCAACCAGAAACCAGCCGTTTTGCCAGAGGCGTAACGCTCAGTGGTAGCGTGGAATTCGAAAAGCCAATCATTGGGGTGGCTGCAACACGCGACCAGCTCCTGGAGACTGATGTTCCCTTTGGGCTCGATGCGATCGATTACTCAACTTTGCGTTATCGGAAGTTAGAAGAAACCACTTCGGAGCGTAGTGAGATTCCGGCGGATACCGTTTCGATCGATTCGGAGAGACATCGGGTCTTCTTCAATTTAAGTGTTGGTGCAGGGCGAGATCATCTACGCGTTCTGGTTCAGGGTGATTGATGATGTTTGTTTCAAACTTACTCTCCCTCTGGGAGAGTCGGGCTCTAAGGCCCGGAGAGGGTGACATCCTGGGCTCAGCCCTCCCCGGCCGTTGGCACGTCCGACCCTCCCAGAGGGAGGGTTAAATCGACATTGAAAATCAAAGTCGCAAGCCTTTCCCTTCGGCTCACCTGGATAACTCCATAAAACTCATAGTCCCCCACATCAAAAGACTAATGAAGTCACTACAAGCACTTATTAGCTTGCTCGCTACAACCATAATCACTTCCCATGCGATGGCTGAACGCCCTAACGTCCTAGTCATACTGGTCGATGATATGGGCTACTCGGACGCGAGCTTCATGGGTGGTGAAACGCCCACACCCAACATTGATGAATTGGCCAAGGGTGGCCTGCGATTCACTCAGTGCTACAACTCCGCGCGTTGTTGCCCCAGTCGTGCGATGTTAGTCAGCGGTCTGTATCCGCATCAAACAGGCATTGGTTCATTTGCATCGGCGAATCCTCGCACGAATCGTGGGCCGGCTTACGTTGGCAGACTGAATAACCAATGCGTAACTTTTGGTGAAGTTCTCGGCGCTTCCGGCTATCAAACCTATATGGTGGGAAAGTGGCATATGGAAGCCCCTGGGCCCATCGCTCGCGGCTTTGATGAGTTCTATGGTTACGTCAAAGGTTATGAACAGGATCAGTGGGAGCCCTCTCGATACAAAAGGCTTCCCGAGGGTCGCCGGCCGGAGCTTGCCTTCGACGACAAGTCGTTCTACGCAACCGATGCGTTCACCGAATACAGCCTCGAGTTTCTTCGCCAGGCGCGAACGAAGGATAAACCTTGGTTGTTGTATCTGGCACATTCGTCGCCGCACTTTCCCGTGCAAGCACCCAAGGAGACCGTTGATCGGTTCATCGATCAATACCGTCGTGGCTGGGACATTCTACGAGGCGAGCGTTTCGAACGAATGAAAGAAATCGGCTTAGCCGACGAGTCTTGGAAACTGACGGAGCGTTCGATCGTGCCCGTCGATCGCGATGACATCGCCAATGGCTACCCTGGTCAGCCCAACCCAGCGTGGGATTCATTACCCGAGGATCGGCGCGAGGATTTGGCCAGGCGAGGGGCCATCGCGGCCGCGATGATGCATCACGTCGACGAAGGTATTGGCAGGTTAGTCGCTGATTTGAAAGCCAATGACGAGCTTGATAACACACTGATTCTATTTATGAGCGACAACGGCGCCTGTTATGAGTGGGGGCCGTTTGGCTTTGACGGTGCATCGCGTCGCGGCAATACCAAGTTGCACACCGGTGATGAATTGGCATCCATGGGTGGTCCTGGAACCTATCACTCCTACGGAAGTGCTTGGGCTAACCTCGGCAATACACCATTTCAGCTCTATAAGCACTTTTGTCACGAGGGCGGAAACTGCACTCCGCTTGTCGCCCATTGGCCTGCCGGAATCAAAGATCCAGATCGCTGGGTACGTGATCCAGTGGCATTGATGGATGTGATGCCCACGCTTTGCGAAGTATCAGGAGCCGTTTATCCGGATGAGTTCGATGGCAATGTGATTACGCCCGTATCGGGAAAGAGTCTCAAGCCGATTTTTGCCGGTGCAAATGTTATCGAGCCCCGATTGATTTTCGCGGAGCACCAAAAGGCGCGAAGCGTACGACGTGGTCAATGGAAAGCCGTTTGGTCCAAGCGAATGCCGAAGGAAATCGCTTGGGAGCTTTATGACATCCAAGCCGATCGCTGTGAGACAATGGATCTTGCTCAGGAGCATCCCGATATCGTCAAAGAGCTCGAAGCCGAGTGGATTGCCTGGGCGAAGAAGGTCCACGCGGAGCCATACATCGGCGCCAGCGTTGTGCCGGACGCAAATGGAAAACCTGCAAGAGGAAAACGAACGAACCAAGATCAAGCTGCTGCTTCGCCTGCCAAGTCACCACAGGGGCAACCATTCATCAAGAAAGTCGAGCTCACGATTGAGGCGAAATTCAAAACAGATTCGCCAGCATCGTCAGGCGTGATCGTTTGCCACGGCGGGAATCAACATGGCTATTCGATCTATCTGGACAAAGGAAATTTGATTTTTGCCGTCCGCCGAAAGGGTAAGCTCACCACTACCGAGCCACTGGCCATCAAGGAAGACTCAGCCAGCTTCAAAGCGACACTGGATGGTGACGGCAAGATGGAGCTGGTTGTTGAAGGCAGACCAGTCCGCTTAGCCAATGCCGGTGGCCTCATCGATGTTCAACCTGTCGATTTGCTTTCAATCGGATTCGACGATCGTACTTCAGCCGCAGCCTACAAAGCTCCTAATCGTTTCGCGGGCTCGGTCACGAATGTCACTATCAATGGCGTGTCTTATGGGGAGAGTGGTGTTTCCAAAGAGAGACCAAAGAAGGCGATCGAGCCTGATCCCAAGGCAAGTCTGCTACGTTCGATGCGAAAACCGATCGCTTTGCACCAATTCGAAGATGTGCCGGGTGCGGTTGCCAAGCCATTCTTTGCAGATCCTTTCTACAACGGTTCTTGCGATCCCGAAATCGTCTGGAACGATGTTGAAGAGCTGTGGTTCATCTACTACACGGCTCGCCGGTCGCAACGCAAAAAGGGTACTTACGTTGGCACTCCGCTTGGCGTGATCTCCTCGCCTGACCTGCAGCGTTGGACCTTTCGTGGTTACTGTTCTTTCGATGGCGTGAAGGGGCGGCCGGATAGCGGAGACACCCACTGGGCACCCGGCGTGATCGTCGATGGCGAGAAGCTTCATATGTTTGCCACGTATAAGGACAATGCGAATCCTCCGTGGGGAGGCAATGGTGTCATTCGTCATTATGTTGCTCCGCTTTCCAATCCAATTGATGGATGGAAATTGGTTGGCATTCCGAACTTCAACCAGCCCGATCCGATTGATGTTTCACTGATCAAGGTCGACGACCATTTTCGCGCCTACTATCGCGTTGGCAAAGGTGGTGGATTGCAGTGGGCAATCTCCAAGGACCTGAAGGCTTGGGATAATCAAGGCAAATGTCTTGGCGATGTCAATGATTCCCATCGCGGCTTCGGTTATCAAGAAGCACCCTATGTCTTCAAGTTCAACGACGCTTACTGGATGCTAACCGATCCGCACGATGGATTGGCCGTTTTTCGAAGTGACGATGGCATCACTTGGGACCAGAAACAACGAATCCTTAAAGAAGATGGTGAAGGTCCGAGGGACACGACCCGTGCCCGTCATCCGTCGGTCGCCGTAGTAGATGGCAAGGCTTACATCTTCTACCACGTCGAGCCCAACCGGCCTTACCCTAACCCGCCGGCGGAAGAGCGGACCGTCGAGCAAAAGATTTCATTTCTTCAGATCGCGGAACTAACCACTGATGGAGATCAACTCGCGTGCGATCGGAACGAACCCGTCATTCGAGACAATAGCGCGGTAGGTCGTTGGTCGAATGAGAAGGCGAACCAGTGGTACAAATCGATCGACTGGCCCATTGGTGCAAACTTCGTCCCATCAACGGCCGTCAACCAGCTGGAGATGTGGCAGGCGGAAACCTTCGATCCCGAGACCATCGACCGAGAACTCGGCTGGGCCGCTTCGATCGGGATGAACTCGATGCGTGTCTTTCTGCATGACATCGCGTGGAGTGATGACCCGGAAGGATTCTTGGATCGAGTTGACCAATATCTTTCGATCGCTGACAAACATGGCATTCGGACGATGATTGTTTTATTCGATGGCGTATGGAATCCACTTCCCAAGTCGGGTGCACAGCCACAGCCGGCTCCGCGTGTGCACAATTCAGGCTGGATTCAGTCGCCGGGTCGAGAGATTCTGGATGACCCCAAGCGACAAGACGCGCTCAAGCCTTATGTCGTGGCATTGCTCGACCGGTTCAAAGATGACCCTCGAGTCTTGCTTTGGGATCTGTTCAATGAACCCGAGAATTCCAATGCCGGCAACTACGGTGGCGATAGCCAGACGCCGGATTTGCCGAAAGGTCTGAAGCGTCAAAGAGCCTTGGAGCTTTTGCAAAAGACGTTCGCTTGGGCGCGTGAGGTCAATCCTTCGCAACCTCTTACTGCCGGCGTTTGGGGAGGCCCCAATTGGCTCGAGAATCCCGATTTGATTGAGACTTGTTCGCTAACACAGTCCGACGTGATCACATTTCATACCTACAACGGTCCTGCTGATACGCGTCGGATGATCGAAGGATTGAAAAAGTATGACCGCCCGATCATGTGCACGGAGTACCTTGCTCGAGGTAATGGATCGACATTCGAGAAGATTCTTCCAATCCTTCAAGCAAGTAAGATCGGCGCCTACAACTGGGGTCTGGTTGATGGGAAAACCAACACCATCTATCCATGGGATTCATGGAAACAGAAGTACGAAGCAGAACCGAAGCGATGGCATCATGATGTCTTCCGCCGCGATGGCACGCCCTACCGACCATCCGAAACCAAGTTGATTGCTCGATTGACCGGACGTTCCAAAAGGGGTCAGGCCTCTTTTCGAGCCACATCAAAGCGGCCCAACATTGTCTTCATCCTGACCGACGATCAAGGTTGGACGGGCTTAAATATTCCGATGGATAAGTCGCGAGCCGACTCTCGTAGCGACTTTTATCGCACGCCCAACGTCGCACGACTTGCAAGCTCGGGAATGCGGTTTTCGCGAGGCTATTCTCCCGCACCAAATTGTTCGCCTTCCCGTTACGCGAACTTGACAGGCAAGACCTGCGCG
This sequence comes from Planctomycetota bacterium, assembly GCA_039027135.1. Classification (GTDB taxonomy): domain Bacteria; phylum Planctomycetota; class Planctomycetia; order Pirellulales; family Pirellulaceae; genus Rubripirellula. Next base: position 182 of record JBCCKZ010000152.1, on the reverse strand, counting down.
AGATTGTCGTTCACCGACATCGTCGGTCGCGGCCATGGAATGGATTTGAAGGGCCAGCAAAAACTCAATCCTGGTGGCAAAGGCACACGTCAAATCCGAGACATCGATGTCACGATTCCTGAATTGCTGAAGACGCTACCAGCGAACTATCGCACGGCGCATTTTGGTAAGTGGCATCTTGG
>JBCCKZ010000151.1:0-10207 GCA_039027135.1 Planctomycetota bacterium | reverse complement strand
CCTCAAGCATAGGGGTTTAACTAACACGCTCTCCGGGAGAATTCGGACAATTCCTCGGCTGATGAGGGCTGGTGGCGGATGAAACCCTCGTAGGGCTCCTTTTAGAGGTTGCTGAGAGTCCAACTCAGACCGAGTAAAAGTATCCCAAAGCGTTCAAAACACAATACTTAACGCCTTTCCAAATGCCTATCCGACGACTGCACGAAAGACCCCAGTTACCTTCAAAACCAGACGCTGGTGCGTTTCGTCTGAAGTTCTAAGATAACTTTCGGAACCCGCATAATCTCACCTGAATCGAACAGATCTCTCTCAAAAACAAGGCTTTTGCCGCTCGAAGGGTGCGTAGGCCCCAATTCGAAGTACTCGACTGACCCGCTAGGGTTTGAGTAAGGGGTGATTCATTCGCGGAAACGTCCCCAGGACACGCATTGATTGAACCTCTCGCTCAAGGTCGGAGAGGGCCTTGTCGACCGACGGATCGTGTGCGAAGCCCACAAGCTCCATGAAGAAAATGTACTGTGTCGGAGCTCCTGGGACTGGAAACGATTCAATCCAAGTCATATTCAGCTGATGATTCTTGAAGACCTGGAGAGCATCAGCTAACGCACCCGGCTTGTGAGCGATCTCCAAGATCAGGTCGGTCTTGTATTCAACTGACGGAAACTCAGCAGTCTCAACATCTGATTTTCCGATTACAACGAATCTTGTGACGTTGGTTTTGTCGTCTTGGATTCCAGATTCATGGACTTTCAGTCCGAGGGCAATTCCTGCGTTCTTGCTAGCGATTGCAGCGATAGCTGGATCGTTGGCTGCGTTGGTTGCAGCCTGAGCTGTCGAAGAGACTTCTCGAAGACGGCCGCTGGGGACATTTTGGGCAAGCCATCCACGACACTGAGACAGAGCTTGCGGCTTCGACTGGACCTCGCGAACGCTATCGAAATCACCACTAATCAAAAACGCGTGCTCAATAAGCAAATAGACTTCCGCCTGAATGGTGAGGTCGTGCTTGAGGAACCGCTCCATCGTGTCGACCACACGCCCGTCTGTGCTGTTGTCCATTGGGACGATTCCGGACGGAGCAACGCCGCGATCGACGGCTTCAAACACTTCGCCGATGGTACCAACCGGCGATAGCTCAGTTTGCTCGCCATAGTGCTTCAACGCAGCTAGGTGGGAGTACGAATACTCCGGTCCTAAGAAAGCGGCAGATTGTGGGGATGATGTCAACGCTTGGGATTCCGGGCAAATGCTGCCAATTTGGCAAAGCGAAAATTCTAAAAATTTTGGGGGCAAGTAGTGGCTGCCAACAACTGCAAGAATCCCAAATTCATTGGAAAAACGCTAGATGCCGAAGCTCTTCAATTCGCCCTAGAAAAATCGTGCTGCTATTCGGCACAGGCTTTGCCACGCTTGTTTAGCCAGTCATCAAACGATCAAATCGACAGCTTCGGCGGTCGAAAATCAGCGGCGAATGCCGCAAGGAACCCACGGCAAGCTGAATCGTTCTTGCTTCTCGTGGCAAATGAACACCACAGCTTTCGTCAGGAGAAATTCAAATGGCACAAGGTGAAAAGATCATTGGAATCGACCTCGGTACCACCAATAGTGTTGTGGCCGTGATGGAAGGCAGTGAGCCTAAGGTGATCCCCAACCCCGAAGGCAACCGCTTGACGCCTAGCGTCGTTGCATTCACCGATAAAAACGAAAACATCGTCGGCGAACCAGCCCGTCGCCAGGCCGTTACCAACCCCAAACGCACGGTCTACTCGGCCAAGCGTTTCATGGGGCGTCGTCACGCCGAAGTCGAAAGTGAGGAAAAGATGGTTCCCTACGGTGTCGTAGGGAACGCTGACGAGTACGTGAAAATCGGCATCGCGGATGAGACGTACACGCCGCAGGAAATCTCGGCCAAAGTGCTCCGCAAGTTAAAGGAGTCCGCTGAGTCCTACCTCGGGCACAAAGTCAACAAAGCCGTGATCACGGTCCCCGCCTATTTCAACGACGCTCAGCGTCAGGCTACCAAAGATGCGGGGCAAATTGCCGGCCTAGAAGTAGCCCGAATCATCAATGAACCCACCGCCGCAGCACTGGCCTACGGGCTCGATAAGCAGAAGGACGAGAAGATTATCGTCTTCGACCTCGGCGGAGGAACCTTCGACGTGTCTGTCTTGGAAGTCGCTGATGCATCGGACGACGAACAGGAGAGCCGAGTCTTTCAAGTGATCGCAACCTCAGGTGATGGCCACCTCGGTGGCGATGACTTCGACGAGGCACTCATCAATCACGTCGCAGACGAGTTTCAAAAAGAACAAGGTATTGATCTTCGAAACGATCCGATGGCTCTGCAGCGTCTTCAGGAAGCATGCGAGAAAGCGAAGAAGGAACTTTCCTCGCTTCCCGAAACCGATATCAATCTACCCTTCATCACGATGGATGCATCAGGCCCCAAACACCTGACGATGAAGATCAGCCGCTCAAAATTCGAGGAGCTAATCGATCCACTCGTTGAGCGTTGTCGTGGCCCCGTCATGCAAGCACTCAAGGATGCCGGTCTTTCGCCTTCAGATATCGACGAAATCGTCTTGGTTGGAGGCTCGACTCGTGTCCCTCGAGTCCGTGAACTAGTGAAGGGCGTCTTCGGAAAAGACCCCCATCAAGGTGTTAATCCTGACGAAGTCGTCGCCATTGGTGCTGCCATTCAAGGGAGCGTCTTGGCAGGTGACCGAACGGACGTTCTGCTGCTTGATGTGACGCCGCTAACTCTTGGAATCGAAACCGAAGGCGGGGTCATGACGGCATTGGTTGAACGCAATACGACTATTCCTGTCGAGAAAAAGCAAACCTTTAGTACGGCTGCTGACAATCAATCGGCGGTCACAGTTCGAGTCTTCCAAGGCGAACGCAAAATGGCCTCGAGCAACCGTTTGCTTGGCGAGTTCAACCTGGAAGGCATCCCACCACAGCCACGTGGCGTTCCGCAAATCGAAGTTAAGTTTGACATCGATCAAAACGGAATCCTGTCGGTCGGTGCGAAAGAGCTTAAAACTGGCAAGGAAGCATCGGTGACCATCAAGGAAGCCGGGGCTTTGAATGAGGACGAGATTGAACAGATGCAAAAAGATGCCGAGGCCAACGCCGAGGAAGATCGTCGCCAGTTCGAGTTGGTCGAAGCAAAGAACCAAGCCAGTCAACTTGTTTATCAACTCGAAAAGCTGATGTCAGAAAATGACGACAAACTCACCGACTCCGACAAGGAGCCGATGAATGCAGCAATTGAGAAAGTTAAACACGCTTCCGAGGGAGAGGACCTGGCGGCTATCAAGACCGCGACCGACGAACTCAACGCAGCTTCGGAAGCGTTTAGCAAGGTGCTCTACGAGAAAGCTGGCGCGGATGCCGGTGGCCAAACCGCGGAACCCGCGAGCGCTGCGGCTTCAGGTGGTGAAGACGACGACGCCATCGACGCCGACTTCGAAGTGAAAAGCTAGGCTTTTCGAACGAGTCGTAGCGGATGCTAACAAGCATCCCAGCCGCGAATCATTGACCGAGGCCTTGGCGAGTTCCGCCAGGCCTCGTCCTACTTTGGGGTCAGGGTATCCCAAGGATTCCAGCTACGATGGGTTTCATCTCGTGAAGATCCACTACACCGATCACTTCGAGCTACCTTTGCCGCCGGGCCACCGGTTCCCGATGGATAAGTATCGACGTTTGCGTCGGCGGATCGTCGAGGACCCTGATCTTGCGGATGACGTCTTGCTCGTGCCGCCAGCTGCAACCGACGAGCAGCTTTTGCTTGCGCACAGCACGAGGTATCTGAGCGCGGTCTGCGAAGGAAAACTCTCCGACGCTGAAATTCGACGGATTGGCTTTCCCTGGTCGCCCAAAATGGTGGAGCGATCAAGACGAAGTACCGGAGCAACCATGGCGGCAGCACGTTCCGTGCTTTCGTCGTCAAGCGAAGGACTGAGAGCGTCAGTCAATCTTGCTGGTGGCACGCATCACGCCATGCGAGATGCAGGTGAGGGATACTGTGTCTTCAATGACGCTGCGGTCACGCTACTGACGCTAAAACAAGAAGGCTTGATCGAACGAGCACTAGTCATTGATTTGGATGTTCATCAGGGCAACGGGACAGCCGAAATCCTTGAGAAGTCCGAATGGGCGTTGACCCTTTCCATGCATGGACGAAAGAACTTCCCCGCCCGAAAACACCCAAGCGATATCGATATCGACCTGGAAGATGGCACGGACGATGAGACCTACCTAGGCCTCTTGGGTGGAGCTCTCGAAGATCTGACGTCTCGCGAAGCACCAGACCTTGTGATCTACCTAGCTGGCGCAGACCCGTTTCGCGACGATCGGCTGGGAAGAATGAACCTCACCATGAACGGACTGGCGCGACGCGATCAATTGGTTTTGCAGTATTGCAGCCAACAGTCTTTACCCGTTGCCATTGCCATGGCCGGCGGCTACTGCGAGGACATTGACCGGATCGTTGACATCCACCACCAGACCGTGAGCATCGCCTCAAGTCTCTCGAAGATATCCAACGCGGAGACGATCTCTTGAATGCTCGCAAAGCTCTTGGCTCCGAACTTCTTTTTCTTTGCGGCTACCGAGCATGCGGAAAGACATCCGTTGCGAAACACCTATCTGAGCTCACTGACGTGCAATGGGTCGACACAGACGATGAGATCCAAGAAGAAGCGGGACAATCGGTCGCTGAAATCTTCGCAAATGAAGGTGAAGCCGGTTTTCGAGCTCGAGAAACCGCGACCATCGAAAGGCTTATTGGCGAATTCAAATCGGACCGGATGATCTTCTCGCTCGGTGGTGGTGCTATCCTAGCCGAGCGAAATCGTGAATTGATCAAGTCCTCGGGTGGTCCATGCGTGTGGCTGAAAGCTAGCGTCGAAACGGTTTTGACTCGGATGGATCAAGATGCCAAATCCGCGTCTCAGCGTCCCGCACTGACAGATCTAGACGCTGCGGAAGAGGTGAGGCGAGTGCTGGCAGCTCGTACTCCTATCTACGAGGAAATGGCCAATCACATCGTGGATACGGATTTGCTAACCATCGAGGAGATCACCGCCGATGTGCGTCAATTTCTCAAGTGGTGACGCTAAACTCGATCCATCGCTTGACCCTTCTCATGCTGGGCAAACTTCGTCCCCGCAGCACTCGTCGCCCTTCGCTCGAATCAGCGAATCGACAGAGGTCGCGATACAGCGTGGGAGCACTTTCACCGGCGATCGCGAGCATCGTTCGCCGATGAATCGAGACCAACAACAGCGCATCGCAGGCGGTCAGAGTGGGTATGGAAGCCGCCAATCGCGCCGCACGCCGATACTGCCGCAGCTGCATCAAACCTTTCCTCCCCAATCTCAATTTCATGGCGACGTCTTTCAAGTTGCAATAAGCCAAGTCGCCAACCGACTCGATTCCCACCGATCGCAGTCGCTGACATTTCGATGTCGAGCATATCCGAGCGTGCTCAAGATTCATCGCAAGCGTGCGACTTCGATGGTTGGGAACCTCCGATGCGACCGGAAACGTGCTCTCGAAGCCAATTTCACCCAAGCCGTCTTCAGAAGTGTTTCGGCGGCTTTGGAAGCGGGAGAACCAAGTAGGCCACATGAGCAAGCTCCAGAACGAGCAATCCGAGGGAGAAGAGAGACGTCCAGAAAACGTCGACTTCCGTCGTTAGCGAAAACAACCTCGCCCAGCAATTGCAATTCAGCGGCGAAAGCCGTTCCGATGGGCTGCAAAATCCTCCCCAGACAGGTTTTCCATTCCGCTTCGCAGCCCATCACAACTTCGATTGACCGCAAGCCGCCAAACACCTAACCTTCGAGCCGGTGGTCATTTAGGTTTCATTTGATAGCCAAATTCCGCCCAGGCTTGTGGAAACTCAAAGCAGTTTCCAATTCCGCCAAACCCTTTTCGAAACAAAGACCTCAGCCATGCCAGCCCTGGATCAAGTTTGGGATACACTCGGAGCCGTTTTTGGAGGCGCCTTAGGTTCCTTCGAGCGCGGCGTCACAGCGATCTTTGGTTCGGCCAATGCGCGGCAGGTCACACGGATGCAAAATCGCGTCGAGACCATTGATGGTCTGGAATCGAAGTACGCGGCCCTGACTGATGAAGAACTGAGGCAACAGACCGAAGTATTGCGTGGACGGCTTCGCGACGGGGAGACGCTCGACGATATCCTTGAGGACGCCTTTGCAGTTTGTCGAGAAGGCGGCAAGCGGTTTCTCAGCATGCGTCATTATGGCGTTCAGCTTATCGGCGGTATGGTGCTTCACATCGGCGGCATCGCGGAGATGGTAACCGGTGAGGGAAAAACGCTAGTGGCGACGCTACCGGCGTATCTCAACGCCCTCGAAGGGAAGGGCGTTCACGTCATCACGGTGAACGACTACCTAGCCCGGCGTGACATGGAATGGATGGCGCCGCTGTATTTGAACCTAGGGCTGACCGTGTCGGCCATTCAAAAAGACATGTCGACAGCCGAGAAGCAAGCCGCCTACGCGACGGACATCACCTACGGAACGAATAACGAGTTTGGATTTGACTATCTCCGTGACAACATGCGTCCGGCAGCCAAAGGTGACGCCCGATTCGCGCCCGAGATGCAGCAATGCCAGGGCCCGCTCAACTATGCCATCATTGACGAAGTCGACAACATTTTGATCGATGAAGCGAGAACCCCGCTAATCATTTCTGGTCCCGCAGATCTCGACTTGGATCGATATCAGGACGCCGACAAGGTCGCCGCACAACTGCGTCGCGAAGAACATTTCACCGTCGATGAAAAGCAGCATAACGTTACGCTAACGGATGTCGGTGTTCGCGAGGCCGAGAAGCTAGCCGGTGTTGAGAGCTTTTACACAGCGGGGAACATGGAATGGCCGCATTTAATCGACAATGCGCTGAAGGCTCGTTACCTCTACAAACGCGACGTTAATTACGTTGTAAAAGATCGCCAAATTGTGATTGTCGATGAGTTCACCGGGCGTTTGATGGAGGGCCGTCAATGGTCTGATGGACTGCACCAAGCTGTCGAGGCGAAAGAAAACGTTCCAATCAAGGCGGAAACTCAAACCTTTGCAACCGCGTCACTTCAGAACATCTTCAAGATGTACAAGAAGTTGTCGGGAATGACCGGTACGGCAATGACCGAGGCGACGGAATTTGCAAAGATCTATGATCTCGAAGTCGTTGCAATACCAACTCATCGTGACCTCCAGCGGCTCGAACACTCGGATCAAATCTACCTGACCGAACGTGATAAGTACCGAGCACTTGCCGAGGACGTCGAGAGGAATAGCAAGTGGGATGTGTTGGTACCTAAGAAAGGTGACGAGGTTTGGGGCACGCTCAAGAGTGAGTCCGACGACTCCTACGAGTTAATTCAAAAGGGTCAAAAGCAACCCGAGACCTTTTCGAAAGAAGAGTACCCTACTCTGCTGCCAGCCAAACGGCCTGTGTTGATCGGTACCGTTAGCATTGAGAAGAGCGAGCGTCTTTCGGCGTTGCTTGAAAAGCGCGGCATCGAACATGAAGTCCTCAATGCCAAAAACCACGGGCGTGAAGCCGACATCGTTGCCCAGGCCGGACGCTTGGGTGCCGTCACCATCGCAACGAACATGGCCGGTCGTGGTACGGACATCATCCTGGGCGGAAATCCAGAGACAATGGCATGGGCTCAGCTTCAGCATGAATATCCAACGCGTCTCGAAGTACCCGACGACGTTTGGAACAAGCTTGTCAAAGAGATTGACGAAAGCGAAAAAATGAGCGCCGAGGGTGAGATTGTCCGAGACATCGGTGGTCTCTACGTCATGGGCACTGAACGACACGAATCCCGCCGAATCGACTTGCAGCTACGTGGCCGGTGCGGACGTCAGGGCGACCCTGGGTCGAGCCGTTTCTTCTTGTCGCTCGAAGATGACCTCATGCGGATCTTCGCGGGCGATTTCGTCAAGAGCGTCATGGAACGCATGGGCATGCGTGAGGGCGATGCAATCGAATCACCCATGATTAGCCGTCGTATTGCCGCGGCACAAAAGAAAGTTGAAGAGCGAAACTACGAGATCCGGAAATCGTTGCTCGAGTACGACGAGGTCATGGATGAACAGCGAAAGCGAGTTTATCGCTACCGCCAAGCACTGCTCGACGGACACAGTAGTCGATCTATGGTTCTCGATCTAATCGAAGCCAAGATTCGGGTGTTCGTGGAAACTCTTTTAGATCCGATGTACGGCGCCGAGTCATTCGTGACGTTTGCGGGATCTCAGTTGCAATGTCAACTCGACGCTCGAGAATTTGCCAACCTGGACTTCGACATGGCAGTCTCCTACGCCAAGGATCAAGCCGAACGGTCGGCGGAGAATAGCGCCGAGGAAGTGGTCGAAGAAAACCTGCCCATCGAAATGCCTGACGAATGGAATTGGGCGGCTCTAGTCAATTGGGCCGAGGCAAATGTCGGGGGCAAACACACTGAGAAGTCGCTTCAATCGATGGATCGCGATGACATGATCATCATGTTCATCAAAGGCTTGCACGCGAAGATTGCTGATGTCGACCTTTCTCAGGCCGCGCCGATGCTCGAAGCCGATTACGGGCTCAAGACGCTTGCCGCTTGGATGAAGCACCGATTTGGCATTGAGGTGGATCTCTCGAAGTTCAAAGACATCGAAGAACATGGCCCCGTCATCGACCAGCTTCTCAAGGTCACCACGGAAGCTTATACCGACAAAGAGGCGACCTATCCGATCCTCACTGGGATCTCTGCCTACACTACCAAGCAGGGTGCCCAAACACTGCTCGACTCGGAAGGTCTCGTCGCTTGGGTCAACGGCCGATTCGATTTCCCCTTGGACCACAAAGATCTTCCAAGGGACCAGGATGACTTCATTAAGCTTTTGCTGCCGCAAAGCCGCAAATCAAATGAGCTAGCCGAAGCAAACCAGATGTCGGCCAAAGAAAAGATTGAAGAGCTATTCAGCGATGCCGACGATAAGACCACCGCTGCCGTAGCTAGCGAGAGCGAAGATGCAATCGACAAATTTGTCGGATGGCTCGATCAAGAACTCGATCACAAAATGGCCCGCGAAGATATTTCGCGAATGACCTGCCCCGAGGTTCAGCTCGTCGTTGATGGTGCCGTTGACGACAAGTTTCATCCTGAAATGCGGCGTATGGAGCGACAGACGCTGCTTACGATTGTCGATGACGCTTGGAAGAATCACCTGTTGACGATGGATCACCTTCGCAGCAGTGTCGGGCTCAAAGGCTACGCACAGATGGACCCGAAGGTCGAATACAAACGCGAGGGTATGCGTTTGTTTGATCAAATGTGGGATTCGATTGGCGAACGCGTGACGGAGCTAATCTTCCGTATGGAATCGCTCAATCAGGACTTTGTTCGAAGCACATTTGTTCAGGGACGCGAACGCCATGATTCGATCAGCACCAGCCTTGGCACATCAGCCAACGAAGACGCCTCAACCCAAAGAGCTTCCGACGCGTCGGCGAAAATGACCACCAGCGGCGGAGGTGATTCCGAGCCCGTTCAACCGGAAACAGTCAGGAATTCAGGCCCAAGAGTGGGCCGAAACGATCCCTGCCCATGCGGCAGCGGCCGCAAGTACAAACAGTGCTGTGGCCGTCGCAAAACGGTCTGACCAATACCCCGATCAGACCCACTCATTTCAAAAATCAGCAAGCTGCCGCTCAGATCACTCTTCAGTGACCGTCACGGTATTCATCTTATCGCCTTGCTTGATGGCATCGACGACATCTTGGCCTTCAACCACTTTTCCAAAAACCGAGTGCCGGTCGTCGAGGTGAGGTTGGGCTGAGTGAGTGATGAAGAACTGCGATCCGTTCGTGTTGGGACCTGCGTTAGCCATCGAAAGAATCCCGGGACCGTCGTGACGTAGCTCCGGATGGAATTCATCTTCGAATTGGTAGCCCGGACCGCCCGTTCCCGTTCCTTGGGGACAACCGCCTTGGATCATGAAATCTGGAATGACGCGTTGAAACATCAATCCGTCATAATAGTTTTTCTCACAAAGGTCCTCAAAGTTCTTTACGGTTTTTGGAGCTAGTTCGTCCGCCAATTCGATCTTGATGGTTCCCTTGTCGGTGTCGAAGTTTGCGACTTTCATGGACTGCTAATTTGGGTGATAGATGGAAT
>JBCCKZ010000150.1:0-10241 GCA_039027135.1 Planctomycetota bacterium | reverse complement strand
TGCATTGTGAATTGATTTCACAGAGCCCACAATGTTAACGAGCCGTTTCACTCATATGTTGAAAGATCCGAATTGCCGGTACGTACGACCGAACAACGTAATTCAAACTCATCCGACATCGATCGTCTTTCTGCGATCGATATCGTTCGGTTGATGAACTCGGAGGATCAATTGGCGGTCGCGGCCGTGGGTGAAGTCGCAGAGGCCATTTCGCATGCGGTTGAGATCATTGCTGCTGCGTTTAAGAGGGGCGGTCGACTCATCTACATTGGCGCCGGAACCTCGGGAAGGCTAGGCGTGCTCGACGCTTCGGAGTGTCCACCGACTTTTAATTCTGATCCAGAGCAAGTCGTTGGATTGATTGCGGGTGGTCCACGGGCATTAACCCGGGCCATCGAGGGCGCGGAGGATTCGACGGCTCAAGGATGCGAAGATTTGCGGGCTATTAAGCTTGGTAGCGAAGACGTTCTGGTTGGAATTGCTTCGAGTGGACGAACACCGTATGTCCTAGGCGCAGTTGATTACGCCAAGTCGATCGGTTGCAAGACGATTGGGATTAGTTGTAATTCGGGATGTGAATTGGAGAAGGCTTGCGACCTCGCCATCACCGCTGTCGTGGGACCAGAAGTAGTAAGTGGATCCACAAGACTGAAGGCAGGAACCGCCACTAAGCTCATTCTCAATACTCTCACGACGGCGGCCATGGTTCGTGTAGGAAAGACCTACGGAAACCTGATGGTCGATTTGCGTGCCACCAATTCCAAGCTCGTCGATCGAAGTCAAAGGATTGTTTCAGAGCTAACCGGTATAGCAAGTGACGAAGCGGAAGCTCTGTTGGAACGATGTAATGGTGAACTGAAGACAGCTGTCGTATCCCATCTTGTCGGTTGCGACGCCGAACAAGCGAGAAAGCAGATTGAGGATTCAGGTGGGCATCTGCGTCTGGCTATCGAGTCGATGAGCCAAATGGATTCGCCATGACCATGCAAGTAGTACCACCAACGAGTTCGCTCGTGATGGGATTGGATGGTGGCGGCTCCAAGACTGTGGCCGTGATTGCTTTCAGGGATGAATTGGGTTCCTGCAAAGAGATCGCTCGAGCCGAGTCGGGGCCATCGAATGTCCTGACTTCAGATGATGCGAAGCAGAATATCATCGATGCGATCATGCGTGTTCAAACGATGGCAAATGATGCTTTGGGATTCGAGCCCCGAATGAGTTCTTCTTGTTTCTGCTTAGCCGGTGCGGGTAGGAAGGCAATTGTGCAAGTTTGGAGGGATTTGATCGCCAGGCAGAGTATCGGAGGAGAGACGCTGATTACTGATGATGCGGAGCCAGTCCTTCGACAGTGTGGACCCAGGGGGGCTTCGCTCGCGGTGATTTCGGGTACCGGATCAATCGTTGTTGGACGCTGTACGAACGGCGGTCGTGTCCGTTGTGGTGGTTGGGGCCCGTTGATCAGCGATGAAGGCAGTGGTTATGACGTCGCTTTGAATGCCGTCCGCCAAGCAAGCTTGCATGAAGATGGACGCTTGGATTGCCCCGCTATACACCGCCAGGTAATCGATTTCTTTGAAGGTCAATGTTTCACTGACATCATTCCTAAGCTGGGCAGCTTGGGTCGTCAAGAGATCGCCCAATTGACCAATCAAATCACTCAATTAGATGGCGACATCGATCATCCCGAAGCCCGCGTTTTGTTGCAAAGTGCGGGGCGACAACTCGCGGATCTTGTTCAGGCGGCGAAATCGAGAATCGAACCCATCGAGGAGAATATCCCGCTTGCGATGGCGGGCGGGCTCCTTTGCCAGTCGTTGACCGTTCGCAAGTCGATGCTTGATGAGCTGCAACAAAGAAATGTGATGGTCGAGGCGATGTTGGTTGACGATCCTGTCACGGGTGCTGTGATGCTTGCAGCCGATGCCATTGGCTAAGTAGCGATGAGTGATCTCATTAAGTCAGCTTGAACACGGATGAATCTAGAATTGAATTCACAAGCCATCGAAGATTTGCTGTGGGTGGTGAACAGCCCGTCTCTTGTTAACGAAAACGAAAAGACGCCATGTCTAACACGAGAACAGATTGACCCGATAGCGTTGGAAAGTCATCTGGACGTTGATTCAAGTTCAAGAGTGGGGCGATACTTTGAGCGTCTTGTGCAGTTCTGGCTTGAACACATTCGCGGTGTCGAGATGATCGCTTGCGGTCAGCAGGTCAAGGAAGGAACGAAGACAATTGGCGAAATCGATTTTGTGTTTCGAAATGAGTCGGGCGTCGTTGAGCATTGGGAGACCGCGGTCAAGTTCTACCTGAATTGTCCTCGCGAAAGTGGAAGTCACTTTCCTGGTCCCAATGCGAGGGACAATCTGGAGGCGAAGCTAGACAAACTTTTCGGCCAGCAGCTGAAGCTTGGTCGGAAGGTTTATTCCGAAGTGGAGGTCTGTCGTGCCTTCATTCGCGGACGGATTCATCATCACATCTCGGAAGATGGGGTTGAGCGGCTCCCCGAGCGTGTTTCGCCAAGTCACTTAAAGGGTGTGTGGATGTGGGAGCGTGAATTGCAGTGGCTGGATCGATTCAATGCCGATCGAGGAATGATTTTGGAGAAACCAAATTGGTTGGCTCGGCCTGTGGATGATTCTGGGATGGTAGAGATCGGTGCAATGATCGACCAAATTCGCAGGCATTTTCGAGATTGGAATACACCCGTTTTGGCGTCGCTTGAGAATGCGTTGCCTGCTGTGTTTGTTGTTCCAAATTCGTGGCCTGGAGATGCCGACGAATGAATCGAACGGAAAGACCGACCTGAGTTGGATTTCGCGCATCGAGTTGAAGAAAGAAAGGCAGTTTAGCTATCCAGAATTTCTCGTTTGACACGGTATATGACAATGCATATAGTGGGGCGAATGGAACTGGAGAACATCCTCCTCGGACTGCTTCGAGAGCCGGCTAGTGGTTATGACCTCAAGCGGGCCTTTGATACTTCGATCAATTATTTTTGGCATGCTGATATCGCGCAGGTCTATCGCACGTTGGGACGCATGGAGGACAAGGGTTTGCTTAAGAGCAAGGAGCTTCCTTCTGAGCAAGGTCCGCCACGTAAGGTCTATCGGCGTACGGCTGCCGGCAATAAGCAGTTCCAGGCTTGGTTACACGATGAGCCAACCATTGTTGGCCAGCGATACAGCTACGTGGCACAGCTCGTGTTTCTCGGCCAGCTCGATGATTTGGATGAAACCGAGAGATTCCTCTCGCAGATTCGTGACGCTTTTATTTCACGGCTCGCCGTGTTGAAGCACATCGAAGCCTGCGAACTGGAAGAAGACTTGGACCGTTTGTCCAGTCGCGAATTTCATTCGTATCTGGGTTTGCAAATGGGCATCCAAGTGATGGAGTCTCGGGTTGCCTGGTGCGATCAGACACTCAAAGTGATTCGACGTCGTCGTAAGCGGATTGGGGACAATGGTTGATCTAGATACGTTTCATTGGTTCGTTCGGATGTCACATATTGTGACGGGGTCTCTGGGATTGGTTGTCTTTTGGGTGCCCGTCTTTGCGGCCAAGGGCAGCAGATTGCACACGTGGTCAGGGCGTTTATTCGCCATTTCGGCCTACTGCGTTGCCGGTACTGCCGCGGTTTCGTCCTCATGGGCACTGGTGTCACCGATCAGCTTCTCCGGAATCGATCGTCAGCTGACGCAAGAAGAGGTGTCAATTCTCTCGGGCAACATTCGCTTTTTCTTTGCGATCTTGGGGGCGTTGATGTGTGGCTTGGTCAGTGGCATCCAGCTTGGCTCTTATTGCATGCGAACGAAGGGGAAGCATGATAAGACTCGAAATCGAGTCTTGTTATTTCAGATTCTCGCCGCATTGGCCAGCGCGTCTCTCGCGGTGTTTGGGGCGTGGCAGTGGCTCCAGACGGGAGAGGGTCGCTACACCTTGCCTTTGGCGCTTGGTGCCTTCTTTGCTTTTGATTCACGGTCCGCGATCCGTTTTCTTCTGAGCAATGAGAGTCGTGATAAGGAGTGGTGGTACCTGCACATGGAATGCATGTTGGGTGGCGGGATCGCCTTCTACACCGCATTCTTCGTTTTTGGGTTCTCGCGACTATCTGGTGTGGAGCTCAGTGGTTTTATGCAAGTCATTCCCTGGATCATCCCTTCAGCGATCGGTATTCCGGCGACTCATCTTTGGATTGCTTCTTATCGTCGAAGGTTTGAGCCAAAGGCTGTTGGTCGTTCGAGTCTTGGTTCAGCTGTATAAGCCCTGGTGCCGCTGAGGGCCATGGATTGCTTTGGATATCTGCTGTCTTACGAAGAGAATTGCGGTTGGTCGTTGAGTGCGGAGATCGACATTGGAGCAAGTGCCCGATTGGGCTCGTGCTGCGAGGGCGTGGCGTCTCGGTCGATCTGACTTAGGAAATTTTTTTCCAAGATCGTGTAAGAAACTGGGGGTCGGCGATGGACTGACTTGTAGCGAGAGGTGCTCGCGTATCGAAGGAATCGTCGGAGTGCCGTACGCCTCGCGGCTATTCCCCTTTTCTTGTCTGCGTGAGCCCTTTTCAGGAGTGCCAATCCATGACCTATACGCGATCGAATCGACCTTCAAAACGGCAGCGACGGCGGATGCTCTTTCAAGCCATGGAATCGCGAAGATTGCTGGCGGGTGACGTCTTTAACAGCTCAATCATGCCTGAAAACGCTGTGGCCTCAGCGGGAGAAGACGTTTCGGCCTATCACAACTCAGAACGGCCAACGGACGTTAACAATGACGCTCGCACGGGTGCTTTGGATGCGTTGCTCGTGATCAATCATCTCATTGTCCATGGCTCTGATCAAACCTTGGTGGGGCCCAACCAAAGTGAGATCTTTCCCGATGTCAACAACGACGGTCGTGTTAGTCCGATCGATGTTTTGGGCGTCATCAATGAACTCATCAGTCAGCGTCAGGATACATCGCCTCCTGCAGAGGACCAGCCGGACGATGATGATGACGCTGGCGACGACGTGATTGATGAGGATGCCAACATGGATAGCGAGGATGATCCAGGCGAAGTCGAGGATGATCTCGATGAAATTGAGGATGACCCGGACGACGTCGATGAGGATGGGAGCGGTGTTGGAAACGACGAGGAAGAGCCATTCGACGAAGAAGGACAGCCAAACGAAGAAGATCTATACATGATTGAATCTGAACTCGTTGGTACGGAGGAGTCGGAGGAAATCATTGGCTTCGAATCGGATGACACGCTGACCGGCGGTGGTGGATCCGATGTCTTTTGGGTCACCGGCGGCAATGACGTGATCACGGATTTTGATCCCGGCGAAGGCGACATTCTTTATGTGCGTGACTTTGCAAGCGGCGAAGATGGCATCACGACACTCACATCCCTTGAGGCCATCGCCTCGCTATCTGAGCAGACCACATTCAATGGTGAGCCGGCTTTGGTGATTGATGTCGACGGTGATATAGGTGATTGGCAGACCACTTTGGTGGGCGTGTCAATCAGTGATTTCTCCGAGGACACCGTCTTCTTTGATCTGGATGAATCGAGACTCCCCATCGATGTCACGCATGTCCCGAAGACGACCGTTCGACTAAGCGATGGAACGATTGCTGAGTTCGAAGATCACAGTATGGAAGTCCATCCTCTTGCCTTTAGCCTAGTCAGTGGTGAACAAGCGAGCGTTGATTTCCTCAATGAAAGCCTTGGGATTACGGTCCCTGAGGAGGATGCTGTAAATGACGAAGATGAGCTTGATGGTGACGACCAAGAACCCGCGGATGATGAAAAGGATTGTGACGACGATGAAAGTGGAGATTCAGACGAAATGGACGACGAAGCAGGTGACGATGATTCGGAGCCTGATTCTGACACCGATGATGGCATAGACGATGACGACTCAGACGACGAAACCACCGATGGCTCAGGTGATGGAGATGATTCGAGCAACGACACGGGTAGTGACACTGGCGACGATGATTCGGGAGGCAGTGATACCGGTAGTGATGCTGATGGTTTGAACCTCTTGATCGACGACAGCCAGCTGGGAACGACTGAAGGATTTGAAATTCGAACGAACGGCATATTCGCGGTTTGGTGGGATCCGCAAGCGGGGCCCATCGAACCGGGAGCCGACGCGGTCTTTGAGCTTCTCAATGAAGTTCGCACCGACGTGCAGAGCAATCTTGGACTCGGAGACCCGCCAAATACTGCCGCTGGCTATTACTTCAATGTTTTTGTTCATCGTGGTGAAGACGATCGTTTCCCAAACTTCTTTGGCAACGGCGTCGGTTTTGAGGCCAACACAGAACTACCTGATCTCGCAATGCCCGTCGGTCTGCATGATGACAGATCAAACGTGCTGCATGAGGGCTTTCACGTCTTTCAAACCTCATCGAACTATGAGGTCGTTGACACGAATCCAGACGCCCCTTGGATCGTCGAAGCATCAGCCGAATGGTATCAAGCCCATCGAAACCCAACAGATGCCCGCAGCTTTATAGTCGCTGGATCGCCCTACGCCTTGCCCCATCTGTCTTGGTGGTACACGCCCGGTCGTGAACCCGAGGGCGTCACCGAAGATAACGGATGGCTCTATGGTGTACGCGAATACGCGATTAGCAGCTTTCTCTATTATCTAACCAACATCGAGTCAGTCGACCCTGCCGTGATCGCGGGTGTTTATGCAACCAACTCTGATCTCACCGCCCAAGAGTACATCTATAACCAGGTTGGCGGAGACAATCTGAGAGAAATGTACGCCGATTGGGCAGCGAGAACGGCCGCGGGACTGGAATATTTGTCGACCGAACAGGTCGAAGTCGCCCTGAACGAATTGAACGCGCAGGCGACACCCGATGAGATCAAGAACAACATCGTTGAACTGAATGATGCAGAGGCGAATGGTAGCTTCAGCCCCAGTCAAGAGCTGACGCCTGGTGGCTGGGCCTACAACTCCATCAAGATCAACAATACTCGTGATGCGACTTACACGATCGACATCTTCGGAGATGCGAATGGTTCGCAAGGGGCATCTTCGCACTTCGAGGCACGTGTCGCAGTCGTCAATGGACAGTCGACTACCTACCACGATGTCACGATGGCGGACAACTTGACGGGTCAGTTTGTACTGAACGCAACATCCGCCGACAGCGAAATCTACTTGGTGATCGCATCCACACCGGATCAATTGGTCGGCACACAAACCTATGACTATCAAGTCAACATTAGTTCCAGTGTCGCCGGCGGCGAGATGAGCTCAGATGCGCCTCCGATTGTCGAGGACGATGATCCGGAAGCATCAGAAGATTCACTGAAGATCTATCTATTGGCTGGACAGTCCAACGCAGGCGGTTATGGGTACACCTATGAAAGTCAGGGCGGCATCGAAGAGAATGTCACGTCGATAGAATTCCTGTTGGATGACTCTCCTGAATCAGCGACGTATCGGAATAATCTTCGTCAAGCGGCTACGCATACGGTCTTACCGCACCTCGATGCATCTTGGATGAACACCCGAGATGATGTCTGGGCGGTTGCGTTCGACTCCAGTACGGGTGAGTCTCAGCCGATTGAGAGCACGCTCGAGCCGAGCGGAAGCGTTTATCCCAGTGGGATTCAGCCACTAGGACCTGGCTTCGGAGACGACATCTTTCATGCGGCCTCGTTTGGACCGGAACTTGGGCTTGGCCAACAATTGGGGCGTAGTCTGGATTCGCCGGTCTTAATCGCAAAGTCATCGCACGGAGGAAGCAGCTTAGCCGTTGATTGGCGATCTCCCTTGGCCGTTGCCCAGCGTGGCGGGACGATGGGTACCAGCTACAGCAACACGGTCGAGAGCATCCAGCAGACGTTGGATACACTCGACGCTGACTTGGAAGACGACGGCAAGCTCAACGCCTACAGCGAAGCGACCAGCTATGAGATTGCCGGCTTGATCTGGCTGCAGGGATGGAACGACCACCTCGAAGAGGGTTTTGTAAGTGAATATTCCGAGAATCTGATTGATCTTGTTCATTCGATACGCGACGCGGATCCTCGAATTGCCAATGACCTCCCAGCGGTGATCATCGAATCATCGGATCAGGATGAAGTGCTGAACATTGCAAGGGAGCAGGCGGTTGAAGAACTGAATCGACTGAACCCTGGCTCGGCCGTGTTTATCGAGACCAATGACCTCATCGGACAAGACTGGGGTAGCAATCGCGATGGTGATCCTTGGAACGACACTTTGGATTTCCACTTTGACGGTAAGGCTGAGAACTTCCTCGAGCTTGGCTGGGTGGCTGGGCAAACCATTTTGGATAACGGCTTCACCGGCAATGGGCCTTCGTGATCAAGGTTTCTTTCGCCTGTGTCATTGCCCCGGATGACTCTGCGGGTCGGACTGAATTACCCACTTCGAAAAGCTCAACAAACTCTTTTTGACTCTATCCACTCCTGCGAAATGCATCATGCAAAGACTAAGTGTTCTCATGTTCTTGGCGATGTTCTCCGCCAGCAGTTTTGTTCAAGTTCGTGCTGGTATGATGGTTCGATGGCGGGAAGCCGCCGGCGACGTCATCGCTAGCTATTCTGGTTCGCTGGATTTGACTGACTATGCCCTTCTCCCTGGATTCTTCGATGGTGACTTGACCGTTTTGCGAAATGACGATGACCTCAATGCGCTCTGGGCGAACATTCCAGATGGCATCGAGGTCTATGGTCAAGACGGAGACTTTTTCGTTGATACTGGCTTTCGTACTGGTACTTTGCTGGGAGCATTCGATCCTACGCAACAGGTGTTTGGTTACTTATCCATCCGCTCCCAATAAAATGCACTGTATGTGCCATTGGGATACGTCAATCACTCACCGATTGTGGGCATGGCATTGTTCGAAGACGTGACGTTAGCAGAGATCTTCGGGAGCGACTCGTTCTCTGAAAGAATCGTGTTTGATGACGGGCGAAATACCGTGCGTTATACGACGGCCATTCCTGAACCAAGCTCGTCAGTGTTGCTGGGCAGTCTGTTCCTTCTGGCTGCTTGCGTGACGCGATTCCGTGGTGGTCATAGTCCGGATGTGAGTCCCTTCCGATAGACTGCTTCTGGTGATGCTCTCTTTCACATGGCCATCTCGAAAGCCAAAAAGGCAATAAGTATCGTGTGGGTTTTGTTGCATGGAGGTGACGAATTCGAATTTGCTATAAGCAGCGATACGTTTTGCGTTTCACTCGTTCGATCTGGCTTCCGAGAATTCTGCGAGACCAGATTCGAAAAGGTCTTCGTAGAAACCATTCTCGACGTAAACGCAAGTCACGCCAAGCTCCGAAACTTCGCGGATGTTCCTCATCTCATCATCGAAAAAGAGCATTTGCTCGTAGTCGATTCCAGACGATACTCGTAGCGATTCGAAGTGTCGAAGCTTCGACGACGGATAGATTTCCGAAAATTCAAACCGTTGTGTTGCTCCCAATAAGTCGAGTAATTCCCGAGCCCAGGTAGGTTGTTCAGTCCTCGAAGCCAGGCCTTTAGCAATTTCGTTTTCATCGCAGAAATCCAAAATTGATTCGACATCTCGATAGAAGCGAATGTGCTTGCCGTTCCGATCAGTTACTTTGCGTGATTCCAACTTGAATGGTGGTGAAAGGCAATCGCACCACGTTCCACCGCAATCCCAAAGAGTGAAGTCGAGATCAAAGACAATCAGTTTTGGGAGGCGCAAGAGCTCGTTCCTTCAGAAGGCATTCGGTTCCTAAATTGTTTTTTCTGTCTGCAATAAGATACCCTCCTTCTGAGTATTGGCATCTCCGAAATCGCCAATGGCGCGTAAACGCTTTTGTTTCGTGAGCCGTGGGCCGGATGCGGCGCAGCCGCGAAGGCTCCGGGCCAACGTATGGAGGAAGGATTTACGTTCTGCATGCAAAACATCTCACAAACCTCTCTGTCTCCCGGTACCTTCGTTTGCTCCGCTCACATTCGGTCCACGGCTCACTCCACTTAGGAGACTTGTGTAGATACCGACGGCTAAGTGGACGGTTAGCTAAACAAGTGGTTTGAAAGACTCAAGAACAAGACGACTTCTGTGGAGAGGCATTCGATTGAGCGGTCGAGGAAAGAGTTTACTACGGCATCAGTTGGTACTAGATTCTTCGGCGAACGCGCGGAGTACCCTTAGGTTGCCATCAGCGAGTCCCGTCGCAAAAGCATCGTACGGCTCGGCATTCGTCTGTAGTACGCCTTGCTTGAGTTGTTCAC
>JBCCKZ010000149.1:0-10267 GCA_039027135.1 Planctomycetota bacterium | reverse complement strand
GTTTTCGGATAGGCTCTAAGTCAGGCAAAGCTTCACAGCCTTGCGACAATTCAGATTCTATGCCCCAAATCCGCCATCCTCAAACCTAGATCCCAACTCCGCAGCTACCATGAATCGTGAAGACACCACCGATGAGTTCAAACATTGGTTGAGCAGAGTTGAAGATGTACAAGCACATCAACTTAGTGACGACTATTTGTTTGTTCGAGCAAGGCAGCTTGAGGGCTCTATTGATCAAGGACCTGAGTTTGGGACTTGGCCAATAACGGTTGCGAGAATCGCCTTCGGGTGGGGAAAAGTTCCTGCGGCAAGCTATAAGTTGCCTGGGGTTAATGAGTGGCCGCCAGACGACCCGAGTTATCTTGACGCTGAGGCAAAAAAAGTTCGTGCAAGATGGTATCAACGCATACGCAATGTTTGGGCTTGTTCAAGGCTGCTGGGTGAGTTTCCCGTCTTGTGCATTCGAGATTTTTCCGCAGTGGCATCAGACCAATAACGGCTTCATCGAAAGCCCATCACCCGAGGAGCTGCCTATCGGAAGCCACGCTGTCGCGTTCAATGGCGTCGAGATAAATCACCAAGCGTTAATGATCCAAAACAGTTGGGGCGCGGGCTGGGGTTTGCATGGGTACGGGTTTCTATCCTTTGAATACTTTTCTCGCTATTTCATTGGTGGATTCACAATGCCATCCGTTGGAGAACTCAGTGAGATACTACAAGAAACGTCTTCAGCATCGGACGAGATCATGTTTGGATTTCGTGATTACGCTAATGAACAACGGACTGGGGGCGCTGTCCATCTGAGAGAGGTCTTCGATCGCATTGCTAATGAACGCAAGGGCTGGTTGATTGCAGTTCCCATGGACGGATTTCTAGATGTAGAGGACTTCTTCGTGCGCCCACAGTTTAGGCAGCAAGGCGTCGCAAGGCAGCTTCTGCGAATGTTGAGAGATCTTCAGGCAGATTTGAGTCTGCCTATTCGACTTTGGATTGACTGGGCTGACTGGAACTCGGCAAACGAGTCTGCTGTGAAATGGCTGGTATCGGAGCTTGACCTCCGCTTGTTGGAATCTGACAACAGGTGGTCGGCGTGTGTTGCTCTTCCAACCGATGTACCTACATCGGCACCGGAGGTGCTCGTTGGGTCGCCCGACTATCCCTCCGGCGGTCGTCCCACAACACCGAAGCGTTGGCATCCAGTGTGCGACGACAACTGAGGATGCAGCAGGGACGGGCTCTCGATAACAAGGAAGATCGGTCTCAGCTCTTCGACATCACATCTACTCCGCTAGCAGATGCCCGAGCAAGCAGCCGAGCTAACTGAGCTTGCGAGGGAACCTAAGATTCGGTAGCCCAAGTATGATGCTCGCTGCTCGTGAGTGCGACTTGCTCACCAGGCTTCGCACCAACCCGTTTAGCCATCACCACATAGCCACCTGTCTCCGGATTCTTTCGGTTCCAAATCGGCGTATTCGTCCCGTAGCGCATCCATGTTTGATTGAAGTCCGTCTGCGGACACGATACTGGAGATGGCCAGTAGTACGCAAAAAACTCGCAAAGTTGTAGCGAACTTCACCAGGAGTTCCGGTCGTCGATATGAGTGGAAGTTTCGGCGGTGTATGCTATGAGAGGGTCAAACACATTGATGGCAAGCACTGCGTCGACGATAGACATTCACTTATTCGTGCCACGCTTGAGGTGGGAATCAAAAAAGTCAGTCGCAAACTCAATGTACTCATCGAAGAACTTCTGCGTTCCTAGAAAAGCGTGAGGGGCATCGGGAATCACGAGCAAGTTGGTTGGGATTTTCTTTTGTGAGAGTTCTTCGCGAATGACAACGGCATGTGTACTGGGATCATCATTCTGCCCGGTAACGAAAACAAGTGGTGGATCATCGGCATCAAGATGATGTCTAGGCGATGCAAACGCATACTGCTTTGGAACATCGTCAAACGTTCCACCGAGAAAACCCTGATAGAAGGGATCTTGTGGGCGTCTTGAAAGTCCTTGGATTCGCTCGGATTCCAAATCGCTTTGTGCACCGCAGGCGACGCAAGCCTGAATGGTGCTGCTGAAGCCCGCGTTGCCGCCATCGCCTTCTAGCTCTTCGATGTCACCGCTAGTGGCCAACAGGGCAGCCAAGTGACCACCGGCTGACAGACCGGTGGCTCCGATGCGCTCAGGATCAACACCAAGTCGCGTAGCATTGGCGCGTAACCAACGAACGGCAGCTTTACAGTCCTGGATTGCCGCCGGAAAGATAGCCTCGTCTCTCAACCGATAGGTGATGGTCACCGCGACGTAACCATGAGCAGCGAGGGTTTGTGCTACCGCGGTCTGAGATCCGCGGTCTCCGTTTCGCCAGCCACCTCCGTGTATACACACAATAGCGGGCAGCGGCTTCGTGCGTTTCTTGGGGCGATACAGGTCGAGACGCAACTTGCGACCATCGTAATCCGCGTACAACTGCGAAAAAGAATCTAACTGTGCAAGCGTCTCCAGCGGCACTTTCGCTCGCTGCGCCTGGGCATTGTTCTCAATTCCCCAAAGACCAAGCATTGCCCCAGCACTGACAAGCCATACCAATGCGTTTTCTAACTTAAGCATTCTGAGCTTCACTTTCTTATTCACGTGGACCGAAACGCCACTCTTTGACCTGCGAACGCTCGTTCGAAAACTCTATGAGCTGTAAGCCGACGGGCGATTCTTTTGCAGGCAAGTACAATCGCACGATGCTTGCTTTGCCATTCACGGGAACCGCAATGGCTATTTCCTGCCACTGACTTCCGGCGGCAATGTTGAAGTCAACCATCTGGCTTGATTCAGGAAATGACTCTTGCTCAGGCATCTTCCAACGCACTCGCCCGACGCCACCCCCATGGCTGCGAACACGAAGCTTCAACTTCAGTGGCCCCGCCATTCGAACTTGTGCGGTACCAAGGAACGGCGTTCGCCCATCAGCTTCGATCCGCAAAACTTCAGCGTTTAGTGTTGCTTTGCAGAACTTCGGAACCAGACCAGCTGTAGGAGAAGCTTGCGCCCGTTCGCTGAAGCTTACCCCCGGTTTGTACGCAGGATTGGGCTGTGGATAAAGAGCGTTCGTTTCGACAACAAATTGGTCAATCAAAACATCAAGCTCTTTCACTTTGTCAGGCATCTCGCTCGCAAGATTCCTCGTTTCGCCGATATCCGATTCAAGGTCATAAAGCTCGAGAAGCTCCGGATAGTCACGGTGAGGTTGAAATCGGCGAATGAGCTTCCATTCAGCCTGCCGCACTGAGACCGCAGGAATCAAATGCGGAAACCAAGTGAAGTAAGCTTCACGCTTCAATTCGCCACTACCGGTTAGCAAAGGCATGATTGACTCACCATCAATGACCTGCGTTTGGGATGATTGAATCTTCACCCCATCAAGGATGGTTGGATAGAGATCAATCGGACCAACAACTGCATCGGTCGTTGTGCCCGCTGCAATTCGTCCCGGCCAGCGAACCATCAGCGGCACTCGCTGACCACCCTCATAGATCTTTCCTTTGCCCTCTCGGAGAGGTGCGTTGTTTGTCGGTGGTTTGTATCCAGCCCACTTGCGATAGCTGACGACGGAGGGATTGGCTGATTTGTTTCGTCCAGCCTTGGTGTCCTTCTCGGTCATGCTGTGCGTGTTGCCGCCGTTATCGGAATAGAAGATGAACATCGTATTATCAGCGATACCGAGCTGTTCAAGCTTGTCGAGCACTCGCCCAAGACTTTCATCAATACTCTTGAGCATAGACGCCATGACCGCGTTGCCCTGTCGGCCGGTCGGATCATTCTTATTGGCAAAATCCGCCGTGTATTCTTCCTTGTGTCCCCAAGGACCGTGAACACCAAAGTGCCAGATATTTAAGAAAAAGGGCCGACCCCTGCTTTCCTCCATGAACTGGATAGCCTCATCGGTCAAACGGTCGGTGATGTATTCTCCATCAGGACCATCGGTAATAGTCCCGGCGTAGTGTTTCACCCTTGGGTTGTTTGGGCGTGGCGTTCCCGGCGGAACGACGCCATAGGGCGAGAAGTAGAAACCCGGAGGACCGGGACTAGGCTGGGAATGCCAAGCCACATCAAATCCATGTTGATCAGGCCAATGCGGCTGTGTCAAACCGAGATGCCACTTTCCAAAATGCCCCGTCGCGTAGCCCGCATCACGTAGTGCTTCGGCTAATGTGTAGTGTGATGGATCGAGATAGTTCTTGCTGATCGGCATCCGCAATGGCTGGCGGGGATTGGCCGTCGCGGGCATGAATTCAAGTCCCTCGGGCTGAGGCGATTGGTGTCCCGACGCACTGGTGATGCCATGGCGAGATGAGTACTGGCCCGTCAGGATCGAGGCACGCGTTGGGGAACAAAGTGGCAACGCATAGGCGTCGGTGAACCGCATCGACTGTTTGGCAAAACGCTCCATGTTGGGCGTCTCGTAGAACTTGGACCCATACGGCGTGCTGTCCATCCAGCCCATGTCATCGACGAGAAACAGAATGACGTTCGGCTTCTCGGCCGCGTCGATCGTTCCGAATGCCTGAACCAGACAGGCCAGAAACAAGAGCCGAAGAAGCGAGTGCATTATCATGTTTCTGAGCATAGGAGTGATTCGGACTACTTGAATTCCCAAATAAAGAGCCAACATAACCCACCGACTCGTTGCGAGTTCGTGGGATCCAAGATTGCAACAGAAAGATACCAATGAAAAGTCAGCTGCTGAGTGCCATGGTCTTCTACGCCGCGTTACCAAACTGTTTATCGTTTGCTCAGACCGGTTCTAACCAACTACCCGTAGGGAACGGCGTGGTCGATGACACCGCAGCCATTCAGGCGGCCGTCGATGCGCCGGTGGGTTCGCTGCGTTTCTCGCGAGGCGTCTTCAAGCTGACCAAACCGATCGTCATCGATCTGGATCGAGTCGGCTGGACGAGTATTCACGGCGACGGCGTTGCCCGTTTCGAGATGCATGGTCCCGGTCCAGCATTTCGATTCGTTGGGACACATGAAGGGACAGAGAACCCGTCCACCGTAAAGCCCAACGTCTGGCAGCGTCAAAGTACGCCAATGATCGACGGTATCGAAATCACGGGAAAACATCCCGAGGCAGATGGGATCGAAGCCGATGGCACGATGCAGCTGACCATCACACGGGTGGTGGTTCGCAAAGCTCGGCATGCGATTCGGCTGACTGGCCGCAACCGAAACGTCATCATTGGGCAATGCCATCTCTATGAAAACAGCGGCATTGGAGTGTTCCTGGATCAACTGAACTTGCACCAGATCAATATCGCCAACTGCCACATCAGCTACAACCAAGGCGGCGGCCTGGTCTCGCGGGAAAGCGAGATTCGCAATCTTCAGATCGGAACCTGCGACATCGAAGGTAATCACGGTGGCGAGGGCATGCCACCCACGGCCAACGTACTACTCGATTCGAGTGATGCTTCCGTAGCCGAGGTGGCGATCGTTGGCTGCACGATTCAGCATACTCATGAAGGAGACCAATCAGCCAACATTCGGATCATGGGGATTCCCGAGCCAAGATCCTTCACGACCGCAACCCGCGTTGGCAATGTAACCATTGCGAACAATGTGCTTTCGGATGCCCAGTTCAATATCGATCTGGCGCATGTCCGAGGCATCGCAATCACAGGCAATACAATGTGGAAAGGTTATGAAGCCAACCTGAAAGCCGATGACTGCCGAGAGATCGTGCTGACTGGCAACGTCTATGATCGCAATCCCCGATATCACTATGGCGATGGATCGGACGCGAAATTAGGCGTGATCCTCGAGCGCTGTCAGAACCTGACTCTCAATGGTGAGACTTTTCAGGGACTCGTCCACCGAGATGCGGTAGTTTCTTTGAAAGACTGTGAATCCACCGCGATTCGGGGATGTCAGTTTTCGGGCTTCGAGGGTGCAGCCATGCGTTTGGAAGCGATGCGGTTCTCAAGCATCTCTGATTGCCTGATCTCTGGTATCGGCGACGAATCGACTGACATAATTCAAGTTGGTGAGAATGACGTTCAATTGGCGAACAATCGGTTTCGTCGCGTCAGATCGACACCCAACGACGCTCGTTGACTCGCTGCGATCAGAGGTTAAAGCGGGCACAGGTCAATCGTTCTCTTGAATCAAGGCATCTATGAGACACATCGAATTCATCACATCCTTTGCCATTCTGGCTGCATTAGTTTTCTGCGCATCAAGTGCCAATGCCGACAATGCATCTCGTCCCAACATCATCCTCGTCATGGCTGACGATCAGGGCTGGGGAGATGTCGGCTACAACGGGCACCCGTTTGTTCAAACGCCGCAGCTCGATGCCATGGCCGATTCGAGCTTCGTTCTCGATCGCTTCTATGCCGCCGCGCCCGTTTGTTCGCCGACCCGAGTCAGCGTGATGACTGGTCGAAATCCAATTCGCACTAAGGTGACTAACCATGGTCGTTACATGCGGCCCCATGAACAAACGATTGCCGAAACGCTCAAAGAAGCCGGCTACGTCACTGGGATATTTGGAAAGGTGCATTTGGGCTCCGGGCAACCGAACTCGCCCTGCAATCCGTCCGGAATGGGATTTGATGAATGGGTGATCGGCCTCAACTTTTTTGACAACGATCCGTACCTCAGCCGCAATGGCCAAGTTGAACAACGCTTCGGTAAGGGCTCAGTCATTGCAATGGATGACACACTTGCTTTCCTGGACAAGCACAAGGATGGTCTGTCACCAATCTTCGCGGTCACTTGGTTTCCATCGCCACACGATCCTCATGAGGAAGTGCCTGATGGTGTATCACTTTACGATGATAAAAAGCTGGCGGGCTACTATCGTGAAATCACATTGCTGGACCAGCAGGTTGGTCGACTACGGCGTGGTTTACGCGAGATGGATATCGCGGAGAATACCATTGTGTGGTACTGCAGCGACAACGGTGGACTCAACGAATCAACTTCCGGCGGCCGTAAACGGAAGGGCAGTATTTACGAAGGAGGCCTTCGGATCCCTGGAATCATCGAGTGGCCCGCAAGAAAGCTGCAAGGGCGCACCTCAATTCCCACATGCACCTTCGATATCTATCCAACCGTGCTCTCAATGGCGGGTATTCCAGACAACTCGCCCCATCCTTTAGACGGTATCGACATCACCGGCATTGTTGCAGGCCAAACTAAAGAACGTCGTAAGCCATTGGGTTTTTGGCATCTGTTTCAAAAAGGACAATCCACCTGGAGCGATCGAATTCTGAAGGCAATCATGGAGAAACAGGAAGCAGGAGCTCCACTGCCACATGACGAAGCACGCATTAAAAAAGATGTCGATGAGTTCACTCAATTTCCCGAAGACATCGCAAACGGGCATGCGGCTTGGAACGAGTGGCCGTGGAAGTTGCATCGCATCGAAGGTACGCGTTATGAGTTATTCAATTTGCTTGACGATCCGATGGAAACGATAGACTTGTCATCGGATCCTCAACAGCAGAAGCGAATGCAGAGAATGAAGCAGGATCTTCATGAATGGATGCGTTCTGTGATTCGGAGCTTGAATGGAGAAGATTATCGTTGAAGCCTTTCTTAATCGTACTCGTCTTTTTTGCTGGGTTGCGCCCCGTTTCCTCAAGTGAAACAAGCCGTCCAAACATCGTTTACATCATTGCTGATGATCAGTCATGGACAGACTATGGCTTCATGGGCAATGAACGTGTTCATACGCCGAATTTGGACAAGCTTGCCGAGCGTTCAGCAAGATTCACCAATGGCTACGTGCCCAGCAGTGTCTGCCGGCCTTCATTGGTCTCGCTTTTGACCGGATTGTATCCCCATCAGCACGGTGTCCACTTCAATCACGGTCCGCCTGGCAATGCAGGCTACAATCGCATGACGTCTGTGGAACAGTACGAGGGAATACGTGAACGAGAATTCCAGCTCATTCGCGAGCATAAAACTCTGCCTGGACTATTAGCTCAAGCCGGCTACCGATGCTTTCAGACGGGGAAGTTCTGGGAGGGCCATTGGCGAAACGGTGGCTTCACCGAAGGCATGACAACCTTTGATGCCCCACCACCAAGCCAAACTTTCGGAGGCGCACGCAGGCTCGCCAACGGGGAGGTCGTGGCCCATGGCAACGGTGATGCGGGACTTCAAATAGGTCGCGTCACGATGCAACCGATTTTTGACTTCATTGACAAATGCGCTGAAACTGAAACACCCTGGTTCGTGTGGTACGCACCGTACCTCCCGCATCAGCCCCATGATTCACCAGACCAGTTTTACGACTTGGCGCGAAGTCTTCGGAACGTCAGAAATCATGAACTTCCTTACTTCGCATCCATCGCGCAGTTCGATGAGACCGTAGGCCAATTGATCACGTATGTCAGCGACCAAGGCCATTTGAAAAACACTGTTTTTGTCTTCGTATCCGACAATGGTTGGCGGCCCGACTTGGTGCCGCAACAAGGTCGACCTGAAGAGTTCGCGCACACGGCTCGCAGCAAGCGAGCGCCGTTTGATGATGGGCTTCGCACTCCGATACTGGTTCGCTGGGAGGGTGCGATACAACCTTCGACATGGGATTCACCCATCAGTAGCATCGATCTGATGCCGACTCTGCTGGCGATTGCCGGCGTCGAAAAGTCTCACTGGCCCATGCTTCCAGGAATCAACATACTACCGGTCTGCCGGGGTCGGATGGAACTCGATAGCGACCGCCCAATCTTTGGTGGAATCTATCCCGGCGACGCGACCAGTCTCGACAACCCTTCAGCAGACATCGCCTATCGTTGGATTCGCCGGGCAAACTTGAAACTGATCGTGCCCCACGAACAAGCCGATGGGAGTCAACCATGGGGCGGCCACCTACAGACGCCCTCCCTGTTCGACTTGAAAGTTGACCCCTTCGAGAAACATGATCTATCGAACCAGCCCGAATACAGGCACCACCTCAAAAGACTTCGATCTGATCTTGACCAATGGTGGAATCCGCAAGATTAGGCGTTGCTCTGGGAATCCAACCATTCCGCGGTCACTTCATCAATGGGCCGTCCCTGGCGTGAGACCTGAAAGTCGAGCTTGGCAATGATATCGTTTCCATATCGAAGGGAGTCAAGCCGGCGGAGTTGCTCAGCGGTTAAAACCGACGACCTGTCTTCACGAAACAACATCACCGCCTTGTCAACGACACCAAGAAGACCTTTGGGGTCTCGAAGTTCGCGAATGTCATAGCGAGCATGCAAGAATTGAGGTTTCCATAGCGGCACAACGATCCACTCCCTATTGGCGTGGGCTCGCTCAAAGGATTCAAAGCAGACGTCTTCCGTTCCGTGATGGAATTGGTAACCAGCATCGACTAATCCGTACTCCTCAATCATTTTGACCGAGAAGCGGCTGATACCCGCTCCCGGATTGATGCCTTGAATATCACGCTTCATCCTTTGCAACACTTCTGGCTTAAGCAGGTCCGCCACTTCCGCAACCTCAGATTCAGGCACGTAGTCCGGAACACCCCAGAGAGCATAGGGCTCGTAGTGCAGACCGAGCTCCAATAGCGGAACCGTCTTTTCTACATCGTCTTTGTAGCCACCATGACTCGATGGAAGCCATGCTGACACAAGCAAGTCCGTCTCGCCAGCCTGAAGCTTCCGGAAGTTTTCTTCATGATGCGAGAACACAAATTGCACATCGAATTCCATGTCGCGAAGCACCTGACTCACCAATGAGGCGGTAAGACGATGAAACGACAGGTCCGTTACACCAATAGTAAGTTTGCGTGACAAATCTTTTCTCCCACCGAAGGCTCGCCATGAATACTGTTTGCGAAACGTTCATTCGCGATACGTGTGTGAAATTCAGTCAAGCTACATGAGTCATCTCGGCAAGCACAAAGTCTTCGACCATACCATCAGTCGCAGCCATGTAGTCCTTCAGGTGCTGGTTATTCATGTGCGTCTGCCAAAGCTCGCGAGATTCCCAGTTCTCGTAGAACAGGAAATGTGACGGATCGTCATTGTCCCGATGCAAATCGTATTGAAGACAGCCTTCTTCGGCCCGAGTGATGGGAATGAGCTTTTCTAATTCAGCTTTAACGGTTTCAACATGCTCCGCCTTTGCCTTGATGTTTGCAACGATGGTCAGTTTTGACATAGATGAATTCCAATAGTTAAAGAATATGACAGGTAGAAAATATAGAATAAATCAGTTCCGTCTCGAAATAACGAATAATTCAATCTCTTTCTAAGTTAGAATTCGTAGT
>JBCCKZ010000148.1:0-10279 GCA_039027135.1 Planctomycetota bacterium | reverse complement strand
CTCAAGCCGAACAACAGTATCACACCTTCGAAACGAATCTGAAGGCAGCACTCGCCGGTTCAAATCTCCCCGGGCAAGAACGCTTTGGTGTCTATGGACTTGAAGCACAGCTTCGTGATCTGATGGGGCTTTCACCATCCGATGGACGCCTTATCCGTCCAATCGAAGAGCCAACCCAGGCTCGAGTTGAGTTCGATTGGGATGAGGCAATGGCACAGATGCTCTACTTGTCGCCCGAACTTCGACGTGCTCAGATCAACATCAAGCAACGTGAGCTAGAGACCATTTCGGCGAAGAACCAGGTCCTTCCCGAAGTTAACCTCTCATTGCTCTACCGATGGGTCGGAGTTGGTGACGAATTTGGCGCGTTCAATAACGCCAATGGCATTCCACCGGTTCAAACCGGTAGCCAGGCTCTAGAAGTATTTGCTGACGGAGACTTCCAAGAGGCCGCCGTGACACTAGACATCACACCAAGTCCAATCGGATCCCGTCGCGAGTTGGCTCGCGTTCGAGGTGCTCAGCTGCAAAAGGTCAGACAGGTTGCCTTTTATAGAGAGGCACAGCGTCTGCTGGTCGGCGATCTGGGAGACGCCATCCGAAAGACCTATTCTCACTACGGCCAGCTTCAATCACTCGCCCAGGCTTGGCAGTCCTCTGAAGCGGAGGTCGACGCTCGGCTGAAAAGCTATTTGGGTGGCCGTGAGCAAATCAACGTCGTGCTACAAAGCCAGCAACGTCGTGCCACGGCTCAAGCTGACTACTATCGAGCTTTGGCTGAGTACAACAAATCAATCAACTTCGTCGATTATCTTCGCGGAACCCTACTCGCCAACAGCAATATCACGCTGTCTGAAGGCCCTTGGAACGACAAAGCCTACTGGGACGCTTTGGAGCGAGCTCGTGAGCGTAGCGCGGGACGAAAGAAGGTCTATGGAGTCACTCGACCTTCGGTCGTTCGACAGGGGCCAGTGATGTCCAAGCCGGGAGACATGCATTCGATTGGAGAAGCCTTGGACTTTGGCACACCGAGAACACCCGTCATGCCGCCTTCGGATCAATACCTTCAGCAAATGGGTTCCACACCAGGCGATTTGATTCAGCAAGCTCCGATTACCGCGCCATCCGATCTTGAACCGTCACTTGCGGAACCGTTGCCCACCGAAGGTCCAAGTGATGTATTGGATCCGGTCCCACGCTCAGTGTTGGATCGCTGACCGAGCGTAGTTTCTTAAAAGCACCGAAGATTACTCCTGGGCGGAGGAAGCGGTGATGGTGTAAGCGGAGCCCACGCGTTCGCTTCGCTCTTCACATCCCACCATCATCGCAGGTACTAAAGGCTCGCTAGCGTTCTACGCTCGCGAGCCTTTGGTCGTTTGGTCAAGAGCGTCAATACCTAAGGCACTGCCCATAAGCGAGTCTGTGAAATTCACTCGCTAATGGAAACGGTGTGGCTCGTACCTTCAAGGCTGCCGGGGACTTAGCGGACAAAGGGATTGATGCGAAGTGTGCCGGTGCCGTCATCGTATTCTGCATCAGGTCGAGTCGCCACGCGACCAATCGGACTGACACGAGTTGGGGTTTCATCTCGTACCACTGGCAAACGAGTTGGTCGCGCTTTAATTGGCGATCGACGACGGTTCCTTACTTGATCGCGAAGTAGTCCCGACGCATTGCGATCGGAGGGTGAAACCGGTTCTTCATCAGCTTGGTCGAGTTCGCCCAAACGCTGCATCGGTCGATCTGGTTTATCGGCGGGAGGCTTGGATGTAGTAGGAGCGTCAAAAGATTGGATCGACGAAGCAATTGTTGGTTCTGACTGCATCCAGGGAACCGACTGTGAAGTTTGGGTCTGACAGGTCTCGCAGCTCGAGCGACGGGCAAGACTTCGATATCCCGACGGAAGTACTTCGCACTGTCCTTGCGGGGCACGCATCCACTCTTCAATGGACTCGCTAAGAATCTCGCGTCGGCGAATGGTGGCAAAGTCAGCTGGCGGCAGATCGGCCAAACAGCGATACCCCGAAGATGCGCAGGCGTGATAGCCATCGCCCCATCCCACGCCGAAAAGACGGCCTGCCTTGTCGATGGGACTTTTGGTCGTGCCCGCTGCGGGCGTTCCAACGATCGGATTTCTGAAGAACGGCTGATCCGCTTGCACGTTTGCGACAAGACTAACGCCAAGCAGGACGGTTGAGACAAAAATGGATTTCAGCATCGTTTCATATTCCCAGCACGAGTGCTTGAAAGTCGTTCTTTGCGAGATTGTCAGTCCGGGTTGCGTAACTTCACCGGCAAGCCGAGGGCCATCCGAGCGAATCGCCTACGCCGGGCTCATGAAATGCAATCGAAATGAGCCTCCCGCCTTTTGGATATCGGAGCCCAGACCGCACAAGCGGAGGGCAACGAATGCTCATGAAATCGGAATTTGAAGTGATGTCCAGGTCATCCGAGTCAGGTAATTTGTGCCGGCTAGCATGGGGCACATCGGCGCATACGATGTAGTTTTCACCGCGAACTCAGACCTTTTTGCTGGCGTCCTCGATGCCGAGAAAGCACTTCTTCTAGGCACTTTCCATGCAATAAGAGGGACCCGTATTCGAATGGCCTTTGCATCCAATTCGACTGGACAATCGAATGCTATAGAACGGGGTAGGAGTGACCGCGGGGTCGTCTATAGTGCATTAGAAAAGAAACTGACTTTTAATAGTAAATTTCATGGCCGCCCCACCGAGCGATCTTAAAGAGCCACCACGGCCTCCCATCGACACGGAAATTCGCGAGGCGATCACCAATATCGACGTTTCCCCGCGATCCGAGCGACGTGCTGATGCTTCGGTGTGGAGAGGATTCGGGTTGGTTTCCAACATTTTGCTGCCTCTGGCAATGTTGTCTGCTGCCGGGGTCGCGGTGTTCCTTTTCGGTAAGCCTGAACCACCGGTCAAACCGCCGACGGATCTTACGCTCGCGGGCAGGCTAGCTGCTTTGCCCACCGTTCGAACGGCGACGATCCAGACGCTTGTTCAAACCGGCGGACGTTTGACACTCGATGTCGATGGGACTGTCGTGCCATTTCAGGAAGCGGCGGTCGCCGCTGAGGTAGCGGGTCGAGTGATCTACAAAGATGTGGTTTGCGAGGCGGGCCAATACGTCAAAAAGGGGCAGCTGCTGATGCGGATCGACGCGACCGATTATCAGCTCGAGGTCGATCGGCTCACCAGACTTCAGGAACAGGAATACCAGTCGATTCGAGAGATCGAAGAAGAGATTACTGGAGCTCAACGACTAGCCGAATTGGCCGAGAAAGATGTTGAAATTCAAAGAGCCGAAGTCAGACGGCAAACGGAACTGCCGGAGGGGTTTGCGAGTCGAGGAGAGGTTGATCGGGCGCGTCGAGATTTGCTGGCGGCAACCCAGGCTTTGCTGACTCAAGAAAATCAATTGCAAGTCCTCAGGCAACGTCGGGCACGATTACAGGCGAGCGAGCGATTAGCACAAACTCAATTGAAATTGGCTGAGACGAATTTGGCTCGTACGGAAATTCGAGCTCCTATCGATGGTGTGATCGTCTCGGAACAAGCCGATTTGAATACCTTTGTCGCTCGCGGAACGTCTTTGGTGACGATCGATGACACCACGCACGCCGAAGTTGCATGTTCCTTGCGAAGCGATCAGCTCTACTGGGTACTCAATCAGGAGAATGCTACATCTCAGCCGCTTTCGCTCGGCTATGAGCTTCCTGAGACGCCGGCGATCATTCAATACGAGTTGGCTGGTCGCCCAGGTGTCTTTTATCGGTGGGACGCGAAGTTGCTTTCTTACAACGGGATTGGTTTAGATTCTCAGACCCGTACTGTTCCCGTTCGAATTCTCGTCGAGAACCCAAGCGTTGTCTTGGACCGAGATGATCGGCCAATCATCGACGGGTCGGCTCCGGCGTTGATGAGGGGCATGTATGTGACGGTAAAACTTCTGGTCAAGCCAACGGCGGATTTGATTGTTGTGCCCGCTGAGGCAATGCGTCCGGGCAATCGGCTGTTTAAGTTTGAGGCGGACGCATCCGTGCTTGAGGTTGTCAACGAAGGATCGGATGAATCTCCATCGGACGCAAGCGAAGACGTCGGAGCCGAGCCGAGTGAGGAGGCGACAACCAGTGAAGCAGAGGCAAACGCTCAACCGTCGGCACCCGTAATAGACGTCGGTAAGTGGCAAGCCGGACGTGTTGTTGTGCGAGGTGGGATTCAGCCGATCGATGCTCTGACGATTGATCGTAAAGAGCAGCTAATGGTTGGCGAGGTCAGTGATGCTGATAGTAGCAGTGTCCGCTTGGGGGATTCACGGAAGTTCTGGGTGTGTGAATCGATTGATGGCAGCGTTGCGGCAAGCGATCTCGTCGTGACATCGCCTCTTGGCGGTGTTCCCGATTCGGGATTGCCTTCAAGAACAGCCGTCGAGGATCAGCCGGAAGAAACACCAAAGGATGAGGCTTGATGAAGCGAGCTGTCGCTTGGGCGATTACCAACGCCCCCGGGATGAACGTCACGATGATCGCCGTGATGTTGCTTGGTGGCTTTTGCCTTTACCAGCTGAGAAGAGAGGTCTTTCCTTCTTTCGATCTCGACATTGTGATGGTCACGGTCCCCTATCCGGGATCAACACCAGAAGATGCCGAAGAGGCGATTTGCCAAAAGGTTGAAGAGTCGATTCGTAGCATCGACGGCATCAAGAAAGTCACTTCGATTGCCAGGGAAGGGGCTGGTTATGTCTTGGCAGAACTTCGAAGCGATGTCAGCGACGTCCAAAAAGTTGTTTCGGAAGTGGATCGCGAAGTCAGTCGAATTCAGACGTTTCCCGACCTTGCTGAAGACCCCGAGATCCAAGAGCTTACCCTTCGCGAAGCGGCGATACGCGTCGGCGTCGTGGGACCCGATGATCGAAGTCCGGAAGCCGAACGTCGATTGAGAGAAGTCGCTGAAACGGTCCGCGATGACCTACTTCAGCTATCGGCGGTTTCTGCAGCATCACTGATGGCTTCGAGACCCTTCCAGATTGACGTGGAGATTCCTGAAGAGAATTTACGTGCGTATGGCTTATCGCTCGATCGAGTCGCCGGTGCAATTCGTGATCGCAACATCGAGCTACCAGCAGGACAGCTCAAGTCAGATGCCCAAGTGGTTTTGCTGAGAGCCAAAAACAAACGCCGCATCGGCGAGCAGATCGCTGAGCTACCGCTGGTGACCCAGCCGGGCGGTGCTGTGCTGACCGTGGACGATCTCGGTGAGGTGAAAGACGACTTCGAAGACATCACTGCTTTTGGCGAAATCAATGGGCAGCCAGCGATCGTTGTCAACGTCGATCGAACCAAACAAGAGGATCTGCTGGCGATGGTCGCTCAGGTGCGTTCCTATGTGGCGGAGAAAGAGCTGCCAACGGGCTATGAGTTCGCGATTTGGGGTGACACGAGCACGGAAGTTCGAGGGCGTTTGCAGCTTCTGATTCGAAACGGTGTCCAGGGCCTCGCTTTGGTGTTCCTCGTTCTGACGCTCTTCCTCGAGATGCGTTTGGCTTTTTGGGTGGCGTTGGGGATTCCTATATCCATTCTCGGCGCGGGAATCTTTTTGGCGTGGGGTGATCAAACACTCAACATGCTTTCACTTTTCTCGTTTCTTGTGGCACTTGGAATCGTCGTCGACGACGCAATCGTCATTGGAGAGAACATTTACGCTCATATGCAGATGGGCAAAAGCCGTCGGCAAGCAGCGATCGATGGCACGGTTGAAGTGATGGGGTCGGTGACGGCTTCGGTAACGACGACGGTCATCGCGTTCGCTCCGATGTTTTTTGTCTCGGGTGTCATGGGCAAATTCATGGCGGTGATTCCCTTCGCGGTGATTGCAATGCTGTTGATTTCGCTCTGGGAAAGTGTGCTCATCTTGCCTTCCCACTTAGCTCATAAGAACCTTTTGTTCTTTCGCGTGCTGGGAGTGCTGATCTACCCTCTTCGGCCGCTCGGGTTGTTGCTGGGTTTCTTAAGTCGCCAAGCGGGCGCAATGATGGATCGAGTGATTGAATCGATCTACACGCCGCTGCTTCGATACTCTCTCAAGCATCCGATCGTTCCCATCGCGACGGCCTTGGCGATGACCATCTTTACATTTGGATTGATTCGAGGCGGTATCGTTCCGACGGTGTTATTCCCCAAGTCGGATAACAACATCATGCAGGCTGCAATTTCTTTCCCCGACGGAACGCCTGCCTCCGAAACGAAAGCTGCCACGAAGATTCTCGAAGAGGCGATCCGGAAAATCTCAACCGAGATTGGTCTCGAGCGTGCAGCGGCCGAGAACAAGACTCCGCAAGAGATTTACCGATTGGGAGCAGACGTGGGCACAGGCCCAGTTCGCTTGACTTTCCGAGACGTTGGCTTCATACAGAATGTCGAAAACATTACTGGTGGCGGTGGAAGTGGAAGTCATGTTGGCCAGATTTTCGTTGAGCTCTTTGACACCGAAGTTCGCAACACTCGCAGTGATGAACTCATTCAGCGATGGCGAGAGGCTATTCCTGAATTTCCCGGTGCGGAGAAGCTTACGTTTACCACCATAGGTGTTGGACCAGGAGGGAAAGCAATTGAGTTTAAGTTGCTGGCGCCCGGGCGGGATGTAGATCAATTGTTGGCGGCGACGGACGATATCAAGGCCAAGCTATCTGACTACACCGGTGTGTTCGACATTGCCGACGACAATACGCCCGGTAAGTATGAGTTCCAAATCAAGGTGAAGGACACCGCACGTTCGACGGGCGTGACTGAATCATTGCTGGGCCAAACAGTGCGAAACGCGTACTTCGGTGCCGAGGCGATGCGTCTTCAACGCGGGCGTCACGAAGTGAAATTGATGGTTCGCTATCCCGAGGACGAACGCAATAGCCTGGTCAACTTCCGCAACATTCGCGTGAGTACCGCTGACGGCGTGCAGCGTCCAATCACGGAGGTTGCCGATGTCGATTTGCGACGTGGTTTTTCGGTGATCAATCGAGTTGATCAGCTTCGCTCGATCACGATCGCTGCTGATCTGGATGACACTAAAACAAATGCTGACCAGATCATCAACGATCTACAAGCCAACTACATTCCTAAGCTGCTCGAGCAGTACCCCTCCGTGCGAATCCGATGGGAAGGGCAGCGAGAACAGAGCCAGGAGTCTTTCGAGAGTTTGTTGATTGGCTTTGTTGTTGCATTGGCAGCCATGTTTGTGTTGCTTGTGTTGCAATTCCGTAGTTACATACAACCTCTACTCATCCTCTGTGTTGTGCCTTTTGGTATGATCGGAGCAGTTTGGGGGCACGCGATCCTAGGGTTGCCGCTGACGCTCTTCAGTATGTTCGGCTTGGTGGCACTCGCCGGCGTGGTTGTTAATGATTCGATTGTGTTGATTGATTTCATCAATTCTCGTGTACGCGATGGCATGCCGATTCGAGAAGCTCTCGTGGAGTCCGGTCAGCGACGTTTTCGGCCCATCTTGCTTACCAGTATGACAACGATTGCGGGGCTCTTGCCTCTGATGACAGAGCGGTCCTTTCAAGCTCAGCTATTGATTCCGATGGCTGCGTCACTCGCGTTTGGTTTGATGCTTGCCACTGTATTGGTTTTGTTCTTGGTGCCAACGTTTTATCTTATGTACATCAATTTAACTGAGATGATGGGCTTCTCGGTCAATGACGAGGAATAATGCCTGAGCTTCGAAGTCGACGTTGGTTTTCGCCAGATGATTTGCGTTCGTTCGGGCATCGTTCGAGATTCAAGGGGTTGGGTTTCGACGATGAAGACTTTCAAGACCGACCCATCATCGCGCTCCTGAACACTTGGAGCGAGCTAAATACCTGTCACGGTCATTTCCCAGAACGGGCTGAGCAAATCAGACGAGGGATTCTTCAAGCCGGTGGTTTGCCGGTTGAAGTTCCCGTGATGTCTTTGGGCGAAATGATGATGAAGCCCACCACGATGCTGTATCGAAATTTGCTTTCGATGGAAGTGGAAGAGGTGCTGCGATGTCATCCAATCGATGCAGCCGTGCTTATGGGTGGGTGCGATAAGACGGTTCCCGCCTTGATGATGGGAGCGATTTCGGCGGGTGTTCCCAGCCTGTTCTTTCCAGCTGGTCCGGCTCTCAAGGGGCGTTATCGAGATCAAACGTTGGGTAGCGGAAGTGATGCGTGGAAGTACTGGGATTTGCGCATGGCGGGTGAGTGCAGCGACTCGCAGTGGAATGACATTGAGAATTGCATCGCTCGCTCCCACGGCACCTGCATGACGATGGGTACAGCATCCACGATGGCATGTATCGCCGAGACGATGGGCTGGAGTCTTCCTGGTGCGGCTTCGATTCCTTCAGTGACTGCGGAGCACGCAAGGTTAGCTGTTCAATCGGGCCGTCGAGCGGTGGATTTGGCACGGCAAGCCTTTGGTCCTGATCGAATCGCGACCCGAGAGGCGGTTGAAAATGGCTTGATGGCTGCCTTGGCTATTGGCGGGAGTACCAATGCGATTGTTCACATGATCGCGATTGCTGGACGAGCTGATATCGAACTCACGCTAGATGATTTTGACGAGATCAGTCGGCGTGTTCCGGTGCTTGCTGATCTTCGGCCTTCGGGGCGTTTTTTGATGGAGGACTTTCATCACGCTGGTGGCTTGGCCGCTGTGCTTTCGCAATTAGCCGATCGTTTGCATCTTGAAACGCCTTCGGTTTCTGGTTTGACGCTAGGGCAGCAGATCACAGATGCCGAGATCATTGATCACGAGGTGATTCGTTCGCTTGACAATCCGCTGGCCTCGAGTGGTGGCGTTTGCGTTCTGCGGGGCAACCTTGCACCGGCGGGTTGCGTGATCAAAACGGTTGCTGCGGACAAACGGCTTCTGCAGCACACCGGGCCCGCGGTCGTATTTGAAAACTATCCCGACATGAAGGCTCGGGTGCATTCTCCGGATCTTGAAGTCACGCCCGACTCGATCTTGGTTCTCAAGTCGGCGGGCCCCAAAGGCGGTCCCGGCATGCCGGAGTGGGGGATGCTTCCGATTCCAAAGAAGTTATTGCAGGCTGGTGTGCGGGATATGGTTCGAATCAGCGATGCGAGAATGAGCGGTACTAGCTACGGAACCTGTGTTCTTCATGTTGCGCCTGAATCAGCTGATGGTGGGCCAATGGGCCTTCTTCAAGACGGTGATCTGATCAAGATCGATGTCGAGAACCGGCAGATCAACATGCTGGTGAGTGAAGAAGTGATTGCCAAGCGAAGGTCAGGGATGCCTCACGCGGGCGTCGCGAAAGTGCCCACTCGTGGTTACCGTAAGCTTTTCGATAAACATGTGCTCGGAGCCGACGAGGGCTGCGACTTTGATTTTCTGCGAGGCGGCAACCCAGGCGACGAACCGGAGATTCACTGAGATCCGCCAAATTGATTGATGCCACCAGACTTCGTCACTCGTCGTTGGGCGATAACGTCTGTTGAATATCGTTGAGAAGAGTTGGTCGGATGATGCGGCTCTTTCAAAATGTTTGATGGACATGTCATCCGAGATGAATAAGTAGATGCTCGAGTGGTACGGTGAAGCATTGCTTTCTTCGTTCTCGGTTCCAAGAACAGATCAATGGAATGGCTATTGTGCTGCTTGGGGGCGTGAAGTTCACCAGAACAACAGTCTTTGACTCCGCAGCTGCTGGGGCATTCGGGGGCAGATCCGGAAGTCTTGGCAAAAGTGTCGGATCTCAGTCGTTGGGTTTGGCAACGCCGGCATCTGCAGTGGCAGCGTATTTGGATTCAATGGGGCCGTCTTATGTTGGCAAATCCTTCTTCGCATCGATCGATGCGACCACCTGAGTCTATGCGCTCACGACTTGCCATACGGATGGCCGGGTTCGTTTGCCAAGCGATTTGCTTAGCAACTTAGAAGGGTCATGGCGAGTTTCTAGTTTCTGGTTACCCTTGGATAAGACTCGAAATCCATACGACGTCAAGCCAAAGCAGAAAACCGTATCCCGCATACAACGAAAGAACGCCAACAAGCGTCATTCGCGTCTCTAGTTTCTCGGACACTTGACCCGTTAGAACTTCCCATGCCAGAAAACCAAGCTTACCACCGCTCAGGCCGGGTACTGGGACGAGATTGTGAACGCCATTTACAAGACAAATCATTGCAAGGCATGACAGCCATGCCCTTTGAGACTCGGTTGCTACATATCCACAAGTGACTAGCCAGCTAATTGGGCCTCCCCAGCCG
>JBCCKZ010000147.1:0-10362 GCA_039027135.1 Planctomycetota bacterium | reverse complement strand
TTTAATTTTTGGCATTATCAACCAGCTCGAACGTCACCATGTGTTGCGCGGGCGGGCGGAGGAGGTGGAGGCGTCGGTGCTAAGGAATCCGACGTCGATGTGGACGTGGAACCCTCAAGCGGATGCAGCACGCCGCTCGCATCCAAGCGTTTGCGACCTGTGAATCGTTCCAGCCCGGGAGCGATCTCGAAAGCAAACTCTTCGACACGGTGGAATAGCTTCGACAGACGATTCTCCAAATAAAGCGCTAAGATGGCTGCCGGAATCGCAACGACCAGACCCGCCAACGTCGTAACCAATGCTGTATAGATGCCTTCCGAGAGCTGCTCGCTACGGGTGCGATCTGGCGTCAGCGTCGTGGATTCGTGAAACGCGACGATCATCCCCCATACGGTCCCGAGCAAGCCCATGAGAGGCGTCGCGGCGGCGGCGAGTGTCAGCCAACGGATTGGACCGGCACACCGATCGGCTTCTCTTTCGATGGTCTCGTTTGCTGCCCGTTCAATTTCCCCAAGCGGCTGGCCGGTTCGCATCAGCATAGAGTGGATAACGCGAGCTGAAGCCGATGCATGGTGGCGACAGGATTGAAACGCCTCGGCAGGATCGAAATGATCCGATGGTGAATTGAGTCTTCGTAATTCACGTTCGAGTTGTGGAGGAAGAATCATCCGTCGACGGAGCATCACGAGTCGCTCAAAAGCAAGCGTGACAACGAGCATGCTCATGATTCCGATCGGAATCATAAAAGCTCCACCGCGGGTGATCAGCGTTAATAAGTCAATTCCTGATGGTGTCGACTCGGCTGCGGGCTCCGCCGGAGCTTCATCCATCAAGTCGCGTATCTGAGAGGCATCCACCGGGACGCTCTCTTGCCCAAAGCTGTTGATCGACATCAACGCAAGGACGAAGAGACAAAAGATGCTGAATCGGGACACCCGACCAAGCTGGTAAAAACGAGTGATGACGTTCACCTTTCAAGCCCCTCCAGAAGCTGACGGGAATTCTTCGCAAGCTCGTGACGGGGATGTTTTTCGATGACGTAAGTGAAGAAGTCTTTCGCCAGCTTACGGGATTTTTCTTTGGCGGTGGAAGTCTTCGCAGACTGCATCAGAAGCTCGCTACATCGAGCTGCTTCGAATCCGCTCTTCGCCTGCCAGTTCTTGATTCGGTCGGGCGCTTTCTCCGCACCAAAGCCGAACATGACTCGCTGAAACTCGGGAATCGCTTTGTCAAACTCTTTGTTGGCAAAGTAAATCTCTCCCATCATAAAACGCGCTCGAGCGGCGAGTTCGTTGCGGTAGTTGTCAGCAACTTCACCAAAGAATTTGAGCGCATCGTTCGTGTTGCCGTCCTGTTGGTACGCGAAACCTGTCTCATAAAAGACCTGCGGAAGATAGGCAGTTGTTGGAAATCGTTTGCGTAATTCGTCGTACCAGCCAATCGCTTGGTCCCACTGTTTCAATTGAGCTGCACTTTGTCCCCCGTGCAGAAAAGCGAGCTCTCGAATCTGACGCTCTGCTTGGTCTCTAAGCGAGGTCGAAGTCTCGTTTTTGGTGCGGACCCAACGACGCGAGGCATCGTACGCGGTCAATGCACCTTGGTAGTCTTTCAACTTGAACCTTGATTCGCCAACCATCGCCATCGCGTCAAAAGCGAAAGAGCCTTGAGGGTGTTGTCTCGCTTGCGTGGCGAATGATTTCTCCGACTGATCGAATTCTCCGAGGTTGTAATAGGACCAACCCAAGCGGTAATACGATTTTTCGTTCAAGACAGGATCACCCTGTTTCTGCGCAGCGATCGCAAAATAGTCCGTCGCGGATTTCCAGTTTTCCGCAGCGTAGTACTGCTGACCGATGAAGTAGGCTGCTTCCGCGACGAGAGCGTTATCGGGATAGTCCTTGATCAATTTGTCAAAGTATTGAATTGCCCGTTTTGCATCACCGGACTCTTGAAGTGACCAGCCGAGTTCGTAAAGCACTTGGTCCATCGATGGATAGTCTGGCACATCACGAACAAGTCGTTCCAACTTGGTTGCAGCTTCGCCAGGTTCTTTCGATTGCTGGTCAATCAATGCCAATTCATAAAGCGAGTGACCCAGGTTGATTCCGTCAGGTCGAGACGAAAGGTAGTTCTGCAGGTCTTTTTGGGCATCCTTCAACTGGCCTAAGTTTCTGAGTGTGATACCTCTCGCGAGCGTTGCGTCGCCACGTAACGGATGATCGGCATTCGCTTTGAGCATTCGATCAAGAGGATCAAAGGCTGTTTTGTACTGCTTCAATTGCAGATGCGCCCAACCCTTTCCGTATTGGATGTACGGCAGCAGCTGTGGATCAGGATCCTGTTTCAGGATTTGGTCGTAGAAACGAATCGCTTGGTCGAAACGACTCGCAGCCGCAGCAGCCTGCGCGACACGATATCTGGCTTGATTGGCAATGATGGGGCTGCTTGCATTGTCTACCAGTTGCTGCCACGTTTTTTCTGCATCACTGGCTTTGTCCGCTGCTAGGAACGCTTGGCCGAGTAACAACAGCGTTCTTTCGCTACCAGGTCCGCTTGATTCCTCGCGAAATGACTTGCGCAGGGCATCGATCGCATCATTCGGTCGATCGGCTTGTAAGTGTGCCTGGCCGATCAGCTGGTAGGCTTCTGATTTCTCAGCAGACTTTGGCAGTCGGGCAATTTCACTACCCAGCATGGAGATCGTCTGATCCCACTGCTTCGCAGCATTACTGGCGGCTGCCGCACGAAGCACCCACATTGGTCTTTGAACGTTGTCTTTTTCGCTCGAGGCAAGCAGGTAGCGATAAGTATCAGCTGCGAGTTCGCCTTCCCCGGTAGCGAGTT
This sequence comes from Planctomycetota bacterium, assembly GCA_039027135.1. GTDB lineage: Bacteria > Planctomycetota > Planctomycetia > Pirellulales > Pirellulaceae > Rubripirellula. The sequence goes on along the minus strand of JBCCKZ010000147.1, from coordinate 7,518 downwards.
GTGCTTCCGCAGCCACAAATCGAATGTCGGAAACCAGAGTGTCTTTTGGAAAGACTCGGATAAACTCACCAGCCAACTTAAGTGCTTTTTCCGGTTGACCGATCTGCAACGCAGAGAATGCGGCGTTGTAAAGAGCACGCGGAGCCAAGCGATCGCGTGGAGCGGTTCGATAGATCTTTTCAAAGAGCACCAGCGAGTCTTCGACCGTTTTGGGGTCGTTGGCTAAAGCTTCTGCCAAATCCAATTGCACGCTGATCGAAAAATCTCCCTCTAAACCGCGATTCGATTGGTCGCGCGTGACCTTGATCGCTTGATCGCTGTCACCTTTGGAGAGATAGATTCGAGCCAGCCAATGTGCTGCTTCAGTTGCCGCTTCCAAGTTCTGCTGTTTTATCACCTCGCGGAATTTCTTCTAGGCCGTCGCCATATCTCCGCCGCGATAACTGCTTTGTGCGGACGCCAGTATTGCCGAAGCGGCGTATTGAGAATTTGGAAAGGTCTTCAGCAATCGATCGTAAGTCGCAGCCGCTTTCGTCGCTTGCTCGGACTGGACCAACGCATAAGCCTGACGGAACAATGCGTAAGCACGATCATCATCATTGTCAGCGGACTGTTGCACGCGATCAAAGGCGGAGACAGCCTGATCAAATTTTCCTTGCAAGATCATCAGGTCGCCAATTCGAAGCTGAACATCTCCGATTAGTTCCTGCCGCTTGCATGTGGCCAGCAGTTGCTTGTAGGAATCGACAGCACGATCGGGCTGCTTCAACTCTTCGAATGCGACGCCACGGGCATAGAGCGCATCACAATGCAGAGGCGATTTCGCCGCATCACGCATTGCCAGAAACTTGTTGTAGAACTGAACGGCCTGCTCAATTTGGCCAAGGCCATAAGCTGATTCGCCGCTGTAGAAGTAGGCTCGATCTAGGAACTCACTCTCGGGAAATGACTCGATCAATTCACGAAACGTTGCGAGCGTGGCTCTGAGTTGCCTGGCGTCCTTCTCGATTCCATCTCCTGCCCCGGCATACAGGCACCACCCATAATTGACCAAGCTTTCTTCGCGCAAATCGTACTTGTCTTTCTGCAAAGCTTTGGCGAAGGACCTGCTTGCGGAAACATAGTCCGGTGGATCACTCTGCATGTGGCAGACACCTAGGAAGTGCGCCGCCTCGGCTGCCATTGGATGCTGGGGATACTGCGTCAGAAACTTGTTCCAGCTCTTGATCGCGACGTCGAGTGCCCCTCCCGTTTGGAAATTGGCAGCATCCGCATACAACGCCATCGACTCTTCGCTGGGTTGATCTCGTTCGTTCTGCCCGTGGGCAACCGGCATGGAGCCAGTCAGCCCGATCAGCAGTCCGACGACAAGAATCTCGCTCCGAAGGGGACGTTGCACAAGTCGCTTGGGCAGACGAAACGGCTCAAGCGCTAGCAGCGTGAATGTGGGCTGCTTCACAGGTGGGACTCCGGTCTTTCGCGAAGTTTGGGGACGAGGCGGGGGTCTCTCAACCCCGTGGCTCGTATTCTAGCGGTCGGCCGAAAAAGTCGATAGTTCGCAGGCCCCATGAGTACCCGAACAGAGGGGCAGTTGCCCGCAGGGACATCCATTTAATCTTTCCAGGCATCAGAGACACTTTCCCGATTGGACGTCCTAGCAATCCGCGGGGACGTTACGAAAATGAACACCCGGGAAACTCCACCCGTACCACTGCGGAGGTGTTGGATACTTCGCTTTCGGTTAACGGACTGGATTACGCCCGAGTGGCGACAGTTTGCCACGCTCTGTGTCGCTTTGACGGTGAAGCTGACGCCAACCCGATTCCCTTTCTTTCGATTTGAGCTTCGTGACTTCTCTAACTTGTCTCATTACTGGCGGCGCCGGATTTATCGGTTCTCACCTCACCGAGTTTTTGTTGGCGGCTGGACACCGAGTGATCGTGGTCGATGATCTGTCGACGGGTCAGGCGAGCAACCTTGCCGGGGTGATCGATCACGAGGGGTTGGAGTACATCGAAGGAACGGTGGAAGACGAATCGCTCGTCGCGAGCGTCGTGGATCGCGCCGATCGCGTTTTTCACTTGGCGGCAGCCGTTGGGGTTGCCTTGATTGCGAAGCAGCCCATCCAAACGATCGAACGCAACATTTATCCAACCCAGTTGATTCTTGACAGACTTGGCAAGCGAGCTGCGAAGGGCGACTTGGTGCCGACATTCATTGCCAGCACCAGCGAAGTGTACGGGAAGAACCCAAAGGAGACTTGGACAGAGGAAGACGATCTCGTTTTTGGTGCTACGACGAAGCCACGGTGGAGCTACGGTGTTTCAAAAGCGGTCGATGAGTTCCTTGCATTAGCGTTTTTCAAAGAACAGAGTTTGCCGGCAGTCGTCGGTCGATTCTTCAACGTCGTCGGTCCTCGACAAACTGGTGCGTATGGAATGGTCTTGCCGCGGTTCGTCGATGCGGCGATGTCGGGCCAGCCGTTGGTGGTTCACGATGACGGACGGCAAGTGCGTTGCTTTGCTCACGTTGATGATGTCGTTAGAGCGGTGTCCACGCTCGTTGACACGCCTTCCGCCGCAGGACGTGTTTACAACATTGGTAGCGACGTGCCCGTTTCCATCTTGGAATTGGCTGAGCGTGTCGTTGCCCGAGTTAATCCCGATGCAAAGATTGACTTCCAGAGTTATGCGGACGCATACGACGAATCATTCGAAGACATTCGTCGGAGGGTACCGGATCTCACGCGGATTCAAAATGCAATCGGCTATAAGCCGACAAAAGACCTGGACGCCATCATCGATTCCGTGGCCGATTGGTGTCGCAAGCAAGAACGCGTGCAGGGTTAATCGGCGAATGCGAGCTGTTGAGCTTTGCCGTTAGCTCCATTCTCTACTGGGTGTTGACGTAAGTCATGCGGAGAGCATGTAACGCTTCGTCGGCAAGTTTTGATTCGGCGTCGGTCAAATTGCCTTTGGTTTTTTCACCAAGCATTTCAAGCGTGTCGATGTAGTGCTTGGCGTACGTTTTATTGATCGTCGGTTCCCCCGTTGTCGGATCGGGAATCTGGCCAAGCGCTGCAAGCGCTTGCGTGAATAGCATCGAAACAAGCGTCTCGTAGGAAGCTGGCGGTGGCGGAGGTGTTTCCGATTCGTCGTCGTTTTTGGAAACTGGATCGCTTGGTTCGGCTGCAGCGGGTTCATCGGCCATTTCAGCGGCTTCCCTTTCCTTAGCTACCTGCTCTTTCCAATCGCTATCGACGATGATTTTTGGTTCTTGCTCCGAGCCTTCGTTTTCGGGCTGACTCATGAAACTTGCTCTTGCGAGGGATTGCTTGATGATTCGCTGCCACTGCGTCGTGTGTGCCGCGTAATTGCAGCTTCAACAAATCCGGCAAACAAAGGATGCGCTTTAAGGGGTTTGCTTTTGAATTCCGGATGAAATTGAACGGCAACGAACCAGGGGTGATCAGGTAACTCAATGATCTCAACCAGCCCGCCATCGGGGCTGGTCCCGGCGAACCTCATCCCATTGGCTTCGAATTGCTGACGGTATTGATTGTTGAATTCATAACGGTGTCGGTGCCGTTCATCGATGGAATCTGAGTCGTATGCTTTGCCGGCCAAGCTGTGCCGGTCCAACTTCGCCGGCTGGCTTCCCAGACGCATGGTTCCACCCATCTGCGTTACGTTCTGTTGTTCGTCCAGCAAACAGATCACCGGATGCCGAGTGTCTTTGTCAAACTCACTCGAATGGGCTCCGTCAAGTTGCATGGCGTTGCGGCCGTATTCGATAACGGCACACTGCATTCCAAGACAGATTCCGAGGAATGGGATGCCACGTTCTCGCGCGAATCGGACGGCTTGAACTTTTCCTTCGATGCCCCGTTCTCCGAAACCCCCTGGAACGAGTATCCCGTGGTAACCACTGAGCAATCGCTCTGCACCTTCTCGTTCGATATCGGCGCTCTGAATTCGGCCGACGCGGATCTGTGCCTGATGGTGCATCCCAGCATGGTCGATAGCTTCATAGATCGACTTGTAGGCGTCTTTGTGTTCGGCGTATTTTCCGACGACAGCAATTGAGACTTCATGACGTGGATTTCGAAGCCGATGCAGTAAATCCGTCCAGGACGTGATGTCGAGTGTCTTTGCTCCTTTGAGTCCCAGTTTGTTGACGATCAACTCATCAAGCTTGTTGTCGACCAAAGAGAGTGGAACTTCGTAAATGGAAAAATCTTTGTCTTTCTCTTCGATGACAGCTTCGACGGGAACGTTACAGAACAGAGCGATCTTTTCACGTTCCTCACGGCTAATCGAGTGTTCGCAACGGCAGACCAAAATATCCGGTTGGATGCCAATCTCTCGGAGCTGGCCGACTGAGTGCTGGGTCGGCTTGGTCTTCAGCTCATCGGCGGCCTTCAAATAGGGCACGAGTGTCAGGTGCATGTAAAGACAATTTTCACGGCCGACGTCGAGTGAGAACTGTCGAATTGCTTCAAGGAATGGCAAGCTCTCGATATCGCCGACCGTCCCGCCGATTTCAGTGATCACGACATCGACATCGTCTGACCCCATCCGCTTGATGACGGATTTAATCTCGTTGGTGATGTGAGGGATGACCTGCACGGTTTTACCGAGAAACTGGCCTTTTCGTTCTTTCTCGATCACGGACAGGTAGATCTGTCCGGTTGTGTAGTTGCAATCACGTGTCAACGGTCCAGAAGTGAACCGCTCATAGTGACCGAGGTCGAGGTCAGTCTCACTGCCGTCGTCCAGCACGTAGACCTCCCCGTGCTGGTACGGACTCATCGTGCCGGGGTCGACATTGATATAGGGGTCCAGCTTTTGCATTCGGACCCGCAAACCTCGCTGCTCTAGCAGCATTCCGATCGAGGCACTTGTCAGCCCCTTGCCGAGAGAACTGACCACGCCGCCGGTTACAAAAATGTGTTTCGTCATGAGAAGGGATCTTACCACGATCGCCCTGTTTCGGAAGACTGCGAAATCACGCCAATTCAGCACGTATCGATTTGTAGCAGGCTGCTGTTTTGGATCCCTGAACTGGCTCTCTCACGCGTGATTTGCGGGCGGGGTAAACACTAACGGCCAAGAACGTCGCATGACGTTCGAAAAACGTTCGAATTGAAACCGTTCGATAGCCGGGAAGGTAAGATGGGTGGGCTCACACCAGCGTTGGAACATCCTGTCGTTTCGTGTGTGAGCCTTTCGTGAACTACGACGCACTCCGGACCGAGTACGGCCGTGTGCGTTGGTACTAGACTGTAGCCATCCCAGTGATCGACTTGTTTACGCACTGGCCATCTGTGGAGTCCCGATCCATGTCGAGACAGCTCTTTGCGATTCTTCTGTTTTCATTCGTCCTGGCCGTTCCTCGGGCGACCGGCGAATCACCTGAATCTGCGGACGCCGCACTCTATCCCGAGACCACTGTCTATTACGCCGAGTTGACCGACCCACCGGCACTGGTCTCGCTGATATTCGACCATCCGCTTCGGGAGAAAATCGAACAGCTTCCTCAGTACCAAATGGCCACTCAGACGCCCGACTACAAACGTTTCTTGTTTGGGCGTGCCATGGTCGAAACTCAGTTGCAGATGTCTTGGCGTGAGGCGCTCGATACCTTGCTTGCCAAGAAGGTGAGCGTTGCGTTTGATGCAGAGACTCGTTCGGCCGTTGCCATCGTGCGCGGCAAAGACGAGGCCTCGATGAAGTTGTTTGCTGAGAAAATGGTCGCATTCGCAGAGCTTGGCGAGAATGCGGATGAGATTCGGCAAACTGAGTATCGCGGGCTGCAAGCTTACAAGATTCAAGATGTTCTGTACGCAATCTCGGATGACCGAATGGTCATCACCAATAAACCAGAGTTGGGGCGAACGGTTATCGATTGTTTGCTCGACGGCGGCCCATCCTTAAACGACAACGAACGATTCCAGTCGGCTTGGAAAACGCGAAAGGAAGGCGAGCTGGCTTGGTCGTTTGTCGATGTCGAAGCGGTCCGCCAATACGCAAGCGATCCATTTGAAACTCAAATCAACAACCCGGTACTGGAATTGCTGGTAGGCGGGATTCAGAGTGCTCTGGCGAATTCACCCTACGCAACTTCGAGTCTCAGTGGGGACCAGAAATCTCTGACCTTGAACCTGATGACGCCATTCGAAGCGGATTGGATTCCTGAGTCCCGTGACTATTTCTTCGGTCCCGCCGCGAATGGTCGAGGCGCGGCAGTACCAGAGATCGATGACACTCTATTCTCGCTCAGTACCTACCGCGATTTTTCGGAACTTTGGTTGCGAGCAGGAGATTTGTTTAATGCGGACATCAACGATGGATTTGCACAAGCCGATGCGAATCTGAGCACGTTATTCGCAGGACGTGATTTCGGCGAGGACATTCTGGGGTCGTTTCAATCCGAGGTCGTCGTCGTTGCCACTCGCCAAGATTTCTCGGAAACGCTTCCTCGCCCAACGCTTCGGCTTCCAGCGTTTGCTGCGGTATTCAAGCTGAAAGAACCGGAGGAGATGACGCGTGAGTTACGAAGAATTTTTCAGAGCCTCGTGGGTTTCCTGAATGTCATCGGAGCGATGAACGGACAGAATCAGCTTGAAATGGACATGGACAAAATCGGTGATCATGCCGAATTGGTGACAACGCAATTTGTCCCAGAATCAGACGAAGAGGAATCAACGGAAGCGGGAGTGATTTTCAATTTTTCGCCGAGCGTGGGATTTTCCGGAGAACGATTCGTCGTCGCGAGCACGGCTGAATTGGCTCGCTTGCTTGTCGAAGCGAAATCGTCTGAAGCCGCCAGCCTTGTGGACAATACACGTGGATCGCTGAACGCGAGAGTCTTACAGCAAGTGCTGGCAGATAATCGAGAGCAATTGATCGCTCAGAACATGTTGGAGGATGGCAACAGCCGAGAGGAAGCGGAGGCCGTCATCGAATTAGTGTTGCAGGTGATGGGGTATTTCGATGGCATGACCATGAGACTGACACCCACTGAAGACATGCTCGAAGCATCATTTCAAGTTCAGGTGGCACCATGATGGTCAATGGCAAGTCATTGGACCCGACGTGGGCTTGGGAACCCTATGAGCCTTCGGCCGAAACGCCGTGGGATACTGGCGCCGCAGCGCACCTCATGCGTCGTGCGGGTTTCGGCGCAACAGGTGCGGAGTTGGAGGAACTTGTCCAACGTTCTCCAGCAGATGTTGTGACCGAGTTGGTTGAAGCTCGAGAATCAGATGTGTTTCAACGCCAGATGCGTTCGCTGATCACCGCTTCTTTAGCAACGGGCAACACGGAACGTCTTGCGGCGCAGTGGATCTATCGCATGCTCAATACGCCTGCGCCACTGTTAGAGAAGATGACATTGTTCTGGCATGGACATTTCGCAACCAGCGCCGACAAAGTTGAAGACGCAAAGTTGATGCAACAGCAGAACGACCTGCTTCGTTCGCACGCTCTCGGGGATTTCTCTCAGCTGGCTTTGGAG
>JBCCKZ010000146.1:0-10384 GCA_039027135.1 Planctomycetota bacterium | reverse complement strand
GCTGGAGATTGGGGTAAGCCTTGATCAATCGAATTTTTGCTCACAGCAACCATCCCAAGATTGATGAGCATCGAGAATTGCGTGATAATTCGGCGTCGAACCAAGAATTCGCACGGAAGCCCGATTGCCAATGAGCTCAACACCTCCACCGCCACCTAACCAGCCAGCTGGGGCCGCCGCACCGCGGAACCTAGGTGAGGTGCTCAAAGAGTTTGCCAACCATCAACAGACAATGCGAGCCGAGCTAGGCCGCGTCATCATTGGACAACACGACACCATCGAACAACTCCTTGCGGCAATCTTCACTCGGGGTCACGTCCTGCTTGAGGGAGTACCGGGGCTGGCAAAGACGCTAATGGTGTCCACGCTCGCCAACATCTTGGACGTCACCTTCAAACGCGTTCAGTTCACACCCGATTTGATGCCGACCGATATCACTGGCACTCAAGTTCTTGATGAAGACGAAACAGGACGTCGACAATTTCGATTTGTTGAAGGCCCCATCTTCACGAACATTTTGCTGGCTGACGAAATCAATCGAACGCCTCCCAAAACTCAAGCGGCGCTCCTTGAAGCGATGCAAGAGCGACAAATCACGGTCGGTCGCGAGACCATGCCGTTGCCTAATCCATTTTTCACCATCGCTACTCAAAACCCGATTGAACAGGAAGGCACCTACCCCCTGCCCGAAGCCCAACTGGATCGCTTCATGTTCAACATCAAGATTGGTTATCCATCGGCAGAAGAAGAGGAGCAGATCCTCACTGCGACCACTCGTGGCGAGACCATTACCGTCAACAAAGTCTTGTCCGCGAAAGCTATTCTGAATGTCCAAAAGCTCGTTGGCAGCGTCGCCGTCAACCCACTGGTGATCAAATACGTTGCCCGGTTAGTTCGAGCCACTCGCCCGGCAGACGACTCGTCACCAACCTACGTCAAGGACATGGTCGATTACGGCGCGGGCCCCCGTGCCGGACAAAATCTCATCGCCGGTGCCAAAGCGATTGCCGCAATGGACGGACGATTCAGCGTCGATCCCGAAGACGTACGGCGTGTCGCGATGCCAGTCCTTCGTCACCGTATCGCCACGAACTTTCAAGCCCAAGCCGAAGGCGCAGACAGCGATGATATCGTGACTCGCTTGCTCAATGACATCACGCCTCCGGAACCGGAAAAGCTTACTAGGCGGTGACGGTCCTTTCCCCCGAATCGCTTCGTCAAATCAAACGGCTCGACCTGCGTGCCCGTATGGTTGTCCAGGGATTCCTGCAAGGTTTGCACGGCAGCCCGTTCCAAGGTTTCTCAGTGCAGTTTGCCGACCACCGGCGATACAACCGTGGCGATGACCCACGGTTGATCGATTGGTTGGTTTACGCCAAGACCGACAAGTATTTTATCAAACGATTCGAAGCGGAAACCAATATCACCGGCTACCTCGCCATTGATACCTCCGCATCGATGGGAGTGCATTCGAGTCTGGCGGGTCATACGGATACCGATACCATGACCAAGTTCGAGTACTGCACTTGCTTGGCCGCCGCATTGACCTACCTGATGACGCTTCAGCAAGACCCTGTTGGCTTGGTCGCCCTGGGCGAGAGGATGAGAGCTCTGCTGCCGCCAAGATCGCGAAGAGGTCACCTTTCTGAGGTCGTCGCCGCGATCAGCCGACTTGAACCGAAGGGAACCGTAGACCTAGTGGGTGGCCTTTCTCGACTTTCTGCCATGATGGGAAAGAACTCCCTTGTCATGGTGTTTTCGGATCTGATGCCTAGTGGAGATCAAGCTGATGATGTCGAGAAGCACTTGGACGAGACGATCTCGGCGCTGTCTCGTCTGAAGCATGGCGGCAACGACGTCATCGTCTTTCACGTGCTCGACGAGGCTGAGGTAAATTTTCCGTTCGAGGGTCCCATCACCTTTGAAGATGCGGAGTCTGGTGAAGCCATCACCGTAGATGCGTCTGGTTTTCGTGACGTCTACTTGGATCAGTTGAGGCACTTCCGTGAATCGTTAGTCAGCCGCTGTGGTGACCTGAATATCGATCTGGTATTGCTCCATACCGGAATGGCGTTTGATACAGCACTGACCGAGTACCTACTCGAACGGCAGCGAAGCGGATGAGTTTTCTCAACGTCGCACTGCTGGCTGGGATCGCGGCGATTGCTGTCCCGATCGCCATTCACTTGCTCTCGCGTCGACAGCCCAAAAGAGTCCCTTTTCCCTCGATAGTCTTTCTTCAAAAGCCTTTCGAAGTCCACTCAACGCGTTTGAAGATACGCAAATGGTGGCTATTGGCGGCAAGAATCGCGTTGATCGCGGCGGCCGCATTCGCGCTGGCTGGGCCGATGCTGGGCTCCAATCAATTTGCCGGCTGGATCGCCATCGCGGTCGTGATGATGATTGCAGTTCTCATGTTGGTTGTTGCCACAGTGCTTTGGTCCGGCGGCCGAGCTTCGCTTGCCAAGGCAGTCGCATCAATCGCGGGCGTCGCTCTGCTACTTGGCTTCGCATGGGGCGGCTACTCTCTGGCCAGCGGAGCTCCGGTGCAAACGTCTGTTGATCCACCCATCGCAGTGGGAATTCTCGTTGATAACTCGCTCACGTCGGCATGGTTGGGAAAACGCGAGGCAGATGCCGTTGAAAACGTTACGCCATCCGAGTCCGTTCCCTCACTAAAAATCTTGCTCGATACGACAGCAGACTTGATTCGATCGTTGCCTCGAGGCAGTACCGTCGTCCTCGCGGAACGAGGCTCCGCTCCCCTAAGCGTATCCTTGGGCACGAATGTCATCGGCAAGCTGGAGCAGATCCAAACGACCAATCACCCTTCATCCATCGAAGCGAAACTACGGGCGCTTGCCCGTCGAATCGAACAGGTTGAGAATCCCAATCGACACATCGTGCTAATCACGTCAGCAACCGAAGATGGCATCGGAGTTTGGCTAGAAGACCCAGCGGCATCTCCAAACCAAATACCCTTTCACATCGTTCGCGTTGGAATAGAGCTAGGCGAGAATCAGGGAATCACGGCCATCGATCTCGCCGATCCCACACCACCGCCGGAGACACCTGTTGCTATTGAAGTAGAGCTTGCCGGTGCCCCCGGCGAGGTCAATGTTGAGCTGGAAGTTTTCGAATCCGATCCGGCTTTACCCGCCACACGAGACGGAAAAATCATCTATCCACCGGCGAGTGCCGTCGATCGAACCACGTCAGTGCTTTCTGGTCGCGGTAGCTCGAAGGTCGTCCTCAACATGCCTGGACTTCCAATAGGGATTCATCAGGCTCGCGTGACATTGAGCACAACGGACGCGTTTCCACTTGACGATTCCAGATCATTCTCAGTGCTTGTTCGTCCGCCATCTCCCGTGGTCATTGTGGGCGACAATGAGTCTGAGGTGGATATTTTGGTAAAGACGCTTCAAGCCTCGCCAACAGGGTCCGCCACATCATCTTTTGAAGTTCAGTCGATCGAGTACGGCGACTTACGTCTGGCAGTTGATGGACAGATCAACAGCCCAGCGGAAACACAACCGGTTTGGATACTCATGGATCCTCCAACATGGGCGATTCGCGGCGACGATTCGCCGGTGGGACGAAGTCCATGCATGGTCTTAATGGGCCCAAGCTTACAAGCCGGCACGATCACCCGACAGACAAATGCACCGGAGTCCAAAACGGGAGACGCGAGGCGGCTCGAATTAGTACGCACCTGGCGTGTTCCACCGCCAGGGAGCTTTCTGGTTCCCCAAGGCAGTCACCCCATCACAGATCCCTTTGATCGATCGACTCCCTGGTCCGCGTTACCGGTGTTTGTCCATTGGCAGGTCGAGCCTCAATCGCAAGACCGAGTGATCATGAGCTTCGCAAGCAGCGGGCACCCGGCTTTGATCGAGTCGATCGAACCGGCAAGGTGCCTCTGGGTGACCACGCCACTGCCAGCCCTGAACAAGGTCTCAAGAGATTGGAATGATCTTTTCGGAGCAGACGCCTGGCCTACCTGGCTACTCATCCGAAACAGCGTTGAATACTTGGCAAACCAGGATGCAACGGCCACATCCGTGCCGGTGGGCACGACCGCATCGTTTCCACTGGCACTACTTTCGCAACTTGCTCCGAAGGCGATTCAAGCCGAAGCGGACGCAACCACGCTAACGCTTTATCCTCCTGAGGGTGAGTTGCCCGCTCCAGTCACAGCCAGTGAGGGCGTCATCACGTGGTCGCAAACGGATCTCTTGGGAACCTATTGGATTCGCGGCCTTGACAGTCCCGCAAGTGGATTCGCAGTGAACCTGAATGAGGGGCACGTGAAAGGCAACACAATTCCCGTTGGTGATGTGCGTTCGAAGATTAGCAGCGATGCCGAAGTGGTTGAGTCGATCGAAGAGCTGCAGTGGATTAGCGATGAGACACCGGCAAGGGTTCCTCTTTCGTCTCCGGCAATACTCATCGTCGCCGCCTTGTTTATCACCGAACTGGCAATGTCGAGCAAATCGAAGTAGGCCATACTTCGCATGACGAGCGTCTAGAAATCCTCGTCCACCTGCGATGCTTCCAGGAGTTCAAGGTACTTCGCGCGAACGAATTCATTGAGCTCCTGTGAATACCTCTCGTCGAGCTGATTACCTCGGATCAATTGGATTGCGTCATCCAAATCTCTTGGTCGATGAGACGCCGTCATTCCACTGGCAAGCTTCAAATTCAAAAGAGTTGGAAGGTCAATGTAGGGGATCCCGTCGTCGTGAATCTGGCTAACTGATTCTGGCTCTGGAAACCTGACGGGTTTCTCAAGACCATCACCGGGATAGCCACCAGTAAGCAGATCGTCGATGTCGACTTCACACACCGCATCTCGAAAATTCTTTGATCCTTCAAACTTGTCGACCCAACCACGTCCGATCCAACGGTCTTTGAAACGCTGTAAGTCTTCAGGGCGAATCAAAATATCGACGTCCGCGGTAGTCCGTCGGTGCCCATGAGCGTTGGCCGCCATGGCTCCCGCGACTGCATACCGGATGTCCATCTCGGATAGGGTCCGATGCAACCGCTGCATCGCCTCATGAATAGGCGAACGATTCATAAAAAACAAATCCGCACGACGAGCGACTTCGGAGATCGGTGTAGCCATACAAACATCATACATGAATCGGCGAAACCTTAAGTCATTTGTTCCGAAGTAGGTCATGCTCCGCATGACGAGGCCCGCTAAACATGCCGCGCGGGGAACGAACTACGGTGCCGAATGGTCAGCGCGAATGATCTTGATGACCTTGGACACCGCCACCAAGCCGATGAACCCCGCAATGATGATCACGACGTAGTTCAGCAATCTTGAAGCGGGTTCAACAACGACTTCACCAACCGCTTGACCAGCTCGCCCAACCAGTCCGGGCTTACTGACTAGGGTTGGGTTCCCATCAGCATCAAAAACGATGGTATCACCGCCCAGAATGCGTTCGGCGTTGCTGAGCAAGAGCGCTGTCGACGATGTCGTAAATAAGACCTTGCCTGGATTCTGTTCAGTAAATCTGGCAACGAACTTCGCGAAACGATCAGCTTGATCACCAATGAGCGTAACGAGGCTTCGACGTTGTGTGGCGGGAAGTTTGCCAATCTCATCCGCGTATCTTCCAATCTGAGTCGCCTGCCGTGAAGTCAACTGGGTGGCAAGCTGCGCACCGTCCGCGCCAAGTGCTTTGGTGAAAACAACACCAATTCCGGGGTGCTTGGCTTCGGCACGAAGTGCCGCCACGCCATACTTTCCGGTCAGCTCGGCTAACTCTTTACCGGAAGCTCCCGCGGCGAGACGCGAGGAAGCTTTCGCCACCTCGTCCGCTGGCAGAGCCTTGAGTGATGACAGCACAAGTTTGGAATCAGGCGTATTGTCGACCGCTCGCAGCACATCAACACCGTGTCTTGCAACGAGATCCGTTGTCTGCTCGAGAGCCTCTTCGCCGCCCTGTTTGACGATTTTTTGCCCCGTTCGTTCAACAAACTCACGCCCCACCTGCTTGGCCATTTGTTCGGTCGCTTGCGACGTGGCCTCGCGACCAGCGTTGCGAGCCAAAGCCTTGAGCAACATTGAAGCCGATGACGCATGCAGTGAGCCAGCCGAAAGGAGAAACCCAAAAACACAAAACAGTACTCGGTTCATGGCAAAACTTCCGCGGCGACAATTTGGTCGAACAAGACATCGCGATACAGACCCCACAATTCATCACAGCTCTGATTGAGCGCGATGGGCAACCCAGGGTTTTGTTCATCACCGGAAAGGAGTTGAGCGTGTAGACCGTCGACAATTTGATTCAGTTCGCTAGTCATCTTGGCTTCAAATTTTGAGCTCATCCACCAATCGATTGCAACGCCAACGGCTAGGCCCACGCCAATTCCCGCTGCTGCACCGATTGGCCCGCCCACCGAACCTCCCGTGCCACCCGCCGCAGCACCTCCAGCGGTCGCTCCACCTGCCGCCGTCGCAGTCGTTGCGGCGACCGTTGAGAGTCTTGCCAATACTTGCACCAGCAACTGCTCAATGACGAGTCCCGCACCACCGGCAGCAATCTCCGTCAATACACCCGAAACAACGCTGTCTTTGGCGGCATCAGCGGCATAACGCGAGATTGCCTCCTTGAGATCCGTTCCGAACGTCTCAAGGCCCATCGCATCCAGGCCAGGCAAATGTTCCTGTTCAGTGGCCGCACGAATAGAAACAAGCATTTGACTTTGGTTTGCAAGAACATCATGTCGAAAGCTCAACAGAATCGAATCAAGATCACGCCTCAGACGTGCATCGGTGAAAAGATGCTTGGCAAACTTATCTTCGATAAATGATTCGACTTGGTTATCTTCTCTCCACCAGTCGCCCGGCATTCGCTTCAGTACACCAAACCGAGTCTTCCAAGAATTGACCTCACGGCAAAAGGATGGGATTCCAGCCCGATAGCCATCAAGCATTTGTTCGATTCGAACAACGCACCTCTCAACAGCTAGGTGATTCTCATGATCACACTTTCTGACCGCAGGCAACACATGCTCATCAAAGAACTGAGCACGCTGAAAGCTCAAGTCATCTTCCGGCTCAACCGTAGAGAGTTCCTTCACATCCTGATCGACCACTGGTGAAGAACGTTTGTCGATTGACGCAGGCCATGCCCAGGCCATCGCGAACAAACAGGCCGCGAGGATAATGAGCCATGGACCGATAGCCCCCCCAACCACCTCAGGCTTCTTCGCGATACGCTGCGAGGGGGACAGACTCATGGTGATAGACGTTCGATCACCCAGCTGGAGTCACCGGAAAGCTTGAAGACAATTCGATCATGAAGACGACTTGGGCGACCTTGCCAGAACTCAATCCGAGTCGGCTCTACGTCGTATCCACCCCAGTGAGCAGGGCAGGGCACCTTCTGTTCAGCGTACTTCGCTTCTAGATCAGCCATTTTCTGCTGCAGCTCCTCCAGCGTCGTCTGTTGCGATTGGTTACTCACCAGGGCCCCCAATTGGCTGCCTCGGGGGCGCGTCTGGAAATAGTTTTCGGTGATTTCCCGGGCTGACTTCTGGGCGTTGCCCAGGATTCTCACCTGTCGCTGCAAATGGGGCCAGTGAAAACAAAGTGCCACGCGATCGTTTGACTCAATCTGGCGACCTTTGTCCGAGTCGTAATTCGAGAAAAATCGAAACCGCCCATCCTCGACCCCCTTGAGCAAAACAATACGGGAATCTGGGCTCGGATCGGCCGCGACAGTCGAAAGTGTCATCGCATTGATCTCCAGCCATTCTGGATGCTCAGCTTGGCGAGCTTGTTCGAACCAATTCTTGAAGAAGTCGATGGGGCAAACGCCAACGTCATCAATTGACAGCGAGCCTTCTTCATAGCTCTGACGCATTTGGTCTACAGAAGCGACCGCACTCTTTTTTTCCATAATTTTCGCCAAGAATCGAATTCTCACAGCACCAACCATGCGAATTGTACGATCGGATTGGCCTTCAAGTGAACCAATACGAATCGATTTGGAACAGGTATTGCTTTTCTGAATCAAGAACGAAAGCAACGTGCCATATTGGCACTCTGCTCATTGGTGAATCTGCTTATGAATCTCAAATACTCCCTATCAGGCCAACTGCTAGTCGCTTCAAGTGCGGTCATAAACCCGTTCTACACACGCGGCGTATGCCTTGTCGTTCACCAGGACGACAAAACCACTGCTGGGGTGATGCTCAACCGACCGATGAGGCCTGATCCAGAGGCTCTACAGAAACTCCTAGGCGTCAAGCAAGGCTCGGATGAGGACGCTTCGGATCCGGTACCAGCGATTGCCTTTGATTCCAACGGCTTGGAGTCGTCGTGGTCAAATCTACATTTTGGAGGACCGCTCGCTGGTCCCGTGGTCGCCGTTCACCAAGACCAACAACTCGCCGATACGGAAACGGCAGCCGGGGTTTATGTTTCGGCTCAGCGAGAAAATCTCGAGCAGGTGATTCAAACCTCCCAGTCAGATTACCGCTTGATCGTCGGGCACCTGCAGTGGCAGAGCGAACAAGTTTTTCGAGAGATAGATGCCGGTGTTTGGCACCAGATCCCTGCCTTTGCAGAAGTCGTTTTCTCAGACGCCCAAGATATGTGGCCAAACGTGATTCGCCGAGCGACAAGCAATAGCCTCGCCAGATGGCTGGATGTGCCGGACATGATGCACGCTGGCGCGTACAACTGAGCCGAATGGGGGAGCGGAGCGACGCCTCGGGTCGGTATCTTGGGTCCGCGTCACCGAATCCTTGGCTTCACTCGGCTCGCCCTTGCGGACCATTTTTATCATCGCTCGTCCAACCAATCGCGCCTTTTCAAGCGACCTACCGTCGGGGATCATACGCGCTACTAGCTAGCATTCCACGAAACCCCGATGTTCGCCATGCCGCTGTGGCAAATCGATATCTATCCGGCCGAAGGCCAAATCAATCGACAAGCTGAACGCGTCAGCGATGAAATTCAAGAGCTTGGACTGGGCAACGATATCTCGATCGTTTTCGCCCGCAGCTTTCTTGTCGAGGGTTCACTTGAACACGACGATGCGGAGAAACTCGCGACCACGCTGCTCGCTGACTCAGTGACCGAGCATCCCATCGTGGCCATCGCTGGATCCGAAGACCTCAACGAGCCACCGGGAGCGGAAACAACCGCTGTGCATGTACTGCCCAAACCCGGTGTGATGGATCCCGTCGCTACAAGCACGCTCATGGCCGCTAAGGATGCCGGCTTCGCCGTTGATGGCGTGCGCACCATGCGGAAATATTGGGTCGACGAGAGCGTCGATGAGTCGTCCATGCAATCGATTTGTCGTCGTATCCTGGCAAACGATGCTATCGAACAAGCGGTCGTAGGGCCGCTCGAACTGACCACACTCGAAGTGGGAAGTGACTATCAATTCGACTTGGTCTCGGTTCCCATTCGAACTCTTGACAACGACGGTTTGGAAAGGCTTTCGAAAGACGGCCAGTTGTATCTCACATTGATCGAGATGCAGACCATTCGAAATCATTTTCAGTCACTCGGTCGCGACCCAACCGACATCGAACTTGAATCGATCGCACAGACATGGTCTGAGCACTGCAGCCATAAAACGCTTGCCGGCCGAATCCACTATCGCGGTCCTGACCGAGAAGGCAACGCGGCTGCTGATGAACGACAATTCGATAACATGCTCAAGGAGACGATCTTTGCGGCCACGCAATCCATTCGAGCCGATCTAGGCGAAGAAGATTGGTGCGTCAGCGTTTTCAAAGATAACGCGGGCGTTGTAAAGTTCGACGACGAATATCACGCCTGCTTTAAAGTTGAAACCCACAATCACCCTTCGGCATTGGAGCCCTATGGAGGCGCGAACACGGGAATCGGTGGCGTGATACGCGACCCCATGGGCACGGGCATGGGCGCAAAGCCGGTTTGCAACACCGACGTATTTTGTTTCGCGCCGCCTGATGTCGACGCAGCGGACCTGCCTCCCGGCGTCCTTCATCCAAGACGCGTGATGAAAGGCGTTGTCGAAGGCGTGCGTGACTACGGCAATCGCATGGGAATCCCAACGGTCAACGGCGCCGTGTACTTCGACGAACGATACCTGGGCAACCCTCTCGTTTATTGCGGCAATGCGGGAATCATCCCGGTTGGCATGGAAGATAAAGAAGTCCAGCCAAATGACTTGATCGTTGCCATTGGGGGACGCACTGGACGTGATGGAATCCATGGTGCCACGTTCAGCAGTGCCGAACTGACCAGCGAATCCGAATCACTCTCGGGCGGTGCCGTCCAAATTGGAAATGCCATCACTGAAAAGATGGTCTTAGATGTTCTTATTCAGGCACGCGACCAAGGTCTCTTCAATGCGGT
>JBCCKZ010000145.1:0-10408 GCA_039027135.1 Planctomycetota bacterium | reverse complement strand
GCAATACGCAGCGTTCGTTGAAACGCTCGACCACTACGTCGGCAGGCTACTTGATGCCATCGAAGAATCTGGCGGTTCCAACAACACGCTCGTTATATTTACGAGCGACAATGGAGGACATCCGGAATACACGGCAAACGGCCCTTTGCGAGGCTCCAAATGGAACCTTTACGAGGGCGGAATTCGCGTTCCCATGTTGGTTCGATGGCCAGGCAACATCTCAGCAAACACGACTACCGACCAAGTCGCCGTAGGCTATGACCTACACCCAACTCTGGCTGACGCGGCGAGAACCGCACGACCCAACTCCGATGGAACTACACTGTTACCTGCTTTGACAACCCAGGAACAAACATCGGAACGTTCGCTGGTTTGGCATTTTCCTTACTATCATCCCGAGCGTGGATATAAAAACGCACCAACATCAATCGGCATCAATGACTTCGTAACCAGTCGCACGCGTCCGCATTCCGCGTTGCGTGTGGGAAGACACAAAGTGGTTAAGTTCTATGAGAACGACAAAATCGAACTCTATGATCTCGGTAGCGATCCGTCTGAGGCACATGACCTCAGTGACCAAAACAAGAGCCTGGCGATCAGACTTCGCCAACAGCTTGAAACCACTCTATCAAGCATGAATGCAAGGATGCCCACACTCACCACAAACTAGATGCAATCCAACTAGCCTTGACTCGGTTCACTATGACGAAGCCCATCCAAGTTTTAACCGTCGCGTTCGTCTCCTACTTGGTGTTGCTGCCGAATGTTTCTTTCGCGGAAAGCGATTGGAAGCTACAAGAACTTCGTTACAACAACCCCGGCTTAGTTGTTGATCTCGGCGTTGGTCTTTGGGCGTGGCCGATGCCCATGGATTACGACAACGATGGCGACTTGGATCTTTTGGTTGGTTGCCCCGACAAACCAACCAATGGCGTCTACTTCTTTGAAAACCCGAGCCAAGATCCCTCGAACGCGATGCCGGTCTTTCGGCCTGGTGTTCGCCTAGGGAAGGCGAGCCACAACATGCAGATGAGCTACGTCGGTGGGGCATCACGAATACTCCGATCCAACATGGAATTCGTTCGCGATGAAGAAACTGGTGAGTTCAACTTTGAAAGCGGCACACGCATCTATCCCAAGGTCAACGTCCACAACAAGAGTGTTCGCGCGAACATGTGGCGATATGTGGATTTCGACGGAGACGGTGACCACGACATCATCGCGGGGGTTGGTGATTGGACCGATTACGGATGGGATCACGCGTACGATAGTCAAGGTCGTTGGCGAAACGGTCCGCTACACGGATACATCTACGTGATCTCCAACACAGGCACAAATGACAAACCCAAATACTCGCAATCGCCCCAGCGACTAAAGGCGGCGGGCGGCGACATTGATGTTTACGGTTGGCCGTCACCGAACTTTGCCGACTTTGATTCGGATGGAGATCTCGACCTTTTATGTGGAGAGTTTCTCGATGGATTCACCTATTTCGAGAATATCGGGAGTCGATCCGAGCCCATCTACGCTGCCGGTTCTCGGTTGAAGAGTTCCGATGGCAAGTCGCTCGTAATGGATCTGCAAATGATCACGCCAACCTCAGTTGATTGGGATTCTGATGGTGACATTGATCTGATTGTTGGGGATGAGGATGGGCGAGTCGCATTCATAGAGAACACAGGCCGATTCAAGGATCGCCAACCCGTTTTCCGATCACCCAGGTATTTTCAACAAGAAGCTGACACGCTGAAGTTCGGCGCTTTGGCGACTCCTTTTTCTTACGACTGGGACAGCGACGGCGACCAAGACATACTTTGCGGAAACACCGCTGGCCACATCGGAATGTTCGAAAACCTCGGCTCCGACAGTGAGGGCAATATCAAATGGTCCAAGCCGTCTCTGCTCAGCGCGAAAGAAGACGATAGCAAATTTCCACCAGCGACTTTTCGTGTACTCGCTGGTCCGAGTGGATCGATCCAGGGTCCCGCTGAAGCCAAATGGGGTTACACCACTCTTACGGTAGCCGACTGGGACCGCGACAACGATCCCGACATCATCTACAACTCAATCCTATCGCGAGTTGGAATGCTGCGCAATGATGAATGGACTTTTGTCGACACAGCGCTCGATTCCAAGTCACTCGAAGCACCACCAAAATGGTGCTGGTGGCGGACGCTTGCGAATGATGCAATCACGCAATGGCGAACGACGCCGGTTGCCATCGACTTTGATGAAGACGGATCGATGGACCTCGTCATGCTTGACCAGGAAGGTTTTTTGACAATCCGGCGTTCTGGTGGGGCGGCCGAACGAATCTTTATCGACGAGAACAATCAATCATTGCGACTCAACAATCGCACCAGTGGACGATCAGGCCGCGTCAAAATCGACGTTGTGGATTGGGACGGCGATGACCGACTCGACTTGTTAGTCAATTCCGAGAATGCGCTTTGGTATCGAAACTGCGAAACCAGAGACGGGAAAGTGGTTTTGAAGCGAATTGGCAATCTCGCGAAACGAAACGTGGCCGGACACACATCAAGCCCAACAGCTTGTGACCTTAATCAGGATGGGAAACCAGACTTGATGGTGGGCGCCGAGAACGGCCGAATCTATTTCGCCGCTCACGACGACTGTAATTCGTTTGCGGATGACGAGCTTCGAGCATCAACTTCAAACCCGTTACCCAGCCCAAGATTCCCGGGGCTGATAAGCGAAAGCTTCATCTACACCAAAGCAAAATTCCCCGAATGCCACGCATCAACCATTTGCGAAACGGAAAGGGGGTTGGTTGCAGCGTGGTTTGGTGGTTCAAAGGAAGGACGCGAAGACGTTGTGATTTGGACGAGCTATCACGATGGCAGTGGATGGTCAAACCTGAAAATGGCTGCCGATGGCATTCAGTATCAAGGCCTGAGATACCCCACGTGGAATCCGGTTCTCTACAAATCTCAGGGTGATGGACCAACGCTTCTGTTTTTCAAGGTCGGTCCCAACGCGCGTGATTGGTGGGGCGAGGTCCTATTCAGCTATGACCACGGGCGAACTTTCCGAAACCGGCACAGACTACCTGAGGGAATCGATGGCCCGGTCCGCAGTAAACCCATGTTGTTGCCCGACGGCAGACTACTTTGTCCCTCATCGACCGAACACGACCATGACTGGCGAATGCACTTCGAGGTTCTTCTCGATCCGAATCATCCAGAAAGGGGCAATTCATGGCAAAGATTCGAGCCAACCGAACAGCCGTTTCAAGTCATTCAACCAACGCTTCTCGATGATGGCTCCAATAACATCATCGCGTTGATGCGGTCCAAGCATTCGAGAATCTTTCAAACGATGTCACATGACCAGGGACAATCTTGGTCAGAGATCACCGATACTGGGCTTCCCAATCCCAACAGCGGCATCGAGGCATTGACGCTTGATGACGGACGCCATCTGCTGGTCTACAACCATTCTGAAGGCAATCGCAAAGATGGCTGGGGATCGCGCAATCGACTGAATTTGGCTATCAGCGACGACGGTTTCGTCTGGCATGAAGTGACGACCGTCGAAAGCGTCGAAAAGGGTGAGCTGTCTTATCCCGCAATGATACAAACAAGCGACGGCAAGGTTCATTTGACCTACACTTGGAATCGAAAGCGAATTCGCCACTGCATCATCAATCCAGCCGAGTTGGTTCGAGGCGAAGTGATCAACCACTAATGATCTTCAATGCAACTTACCCACGTTTGAGCCGCATGAATCTCGAGAGCGTTCGTTCATGCCTCTACTTCGTCTGCTTGGCATCCGCTCTGGCAATAGCGCTCAGTCTGTCGATCGAGAACAAGGTTCATGCTCAACCCAATGTCCTATTCATCGTCGCAGATGATCTAAACTGTGCGATTGGCCCCTACAACGACCCGATCGCACATACACCCCATTTAGATCGTCTTGCCAGCCGTGGCCTGACCTTTCGTAGAGCGTATTGCCAACAAGCGGTCTGCAATCCATCGCGATCATCGTTCCTAACGGGACTTCGACCAAGCACTGTCGGCGTCGATGACCTACGAAAGTACTTTCGCGATACTGCCGAAAGTGGTGAGAGCTTGGTTACTCTTCCACAACACTTCAAAAACCACGGATACTTTTGCCAGAACATCGGCAAACTCTTCCACAATATGGGTGAGACCCAAGATCGCCAATCCTGGTCAATCGATGAAGTGCTTCACAATGGCACACATGCGGCCGACACAATCTATTCCAACTCCACGGTCAGCAAGGAACAGCGACAATACAAGTCACCCGTTACTGAAGCGTTCGACGTACCCGATATCGTTTATCGTGATGGACAAATCGCCAACCTCGCATCGGCGATGTTGCGAGACCATCCCATTGGTAGACAACCTTTCTTTCTTGCCGTTGGGTTCTGGCGTCCGCATCTTCCTTTTGTTGCACCAAGGAAATACTGGGATCTTTACGATCCAGCTTCAATTCGTTCGCCAACACCACCTTCCCCGCCCATCGACGCGCCCACGATTGCAATGCATGCATCAAGGGAGATTAAGGGCTACGGAAAAGTCCCCAAAGACCGAAGTTTCAATGCTGAAGAGACAAGACACTTTCGACACGGGTACTATGC
Organism: Planctomycetota bacterium; assembly: GCA_039027135.1. Lineage (GTDB taxonomy): Bacteria > Planctomycetota > Planctomycetia > Pirellulales > Pirellulaceae > Rubripirellula. The sequence continues at coordinate 5,784 of JBCCKZ010000145.1, read as the reverse complement.
CTCAATCAGTTTTCTCGACTCGCAGGTTGGCGAGATACTTGACGCTCTCGATGAAAGTGGACACGCGAACAACACCATTGTTGTCTTCACATCGGACCATGGCTTTCATATCGGCGAGAAAACACTCTGGGGCAAGACATCAAACTTTGAACAAGATGCGCGAGTGCCGCTGATCATTGCATCACCTGATCACATCCATTCTCACGGACTGGACACAAATGGAATCGTTGAACTCATTGATCTCTTTCCGACGCTAAGTGAACTGGGTGGAGTCGCGAATGATCAGCCAAAGAATCTCGAAGGAGTCAGCCAGGCTCCGCTGCTTCGTTCACCCTCAACGAGCGTAAAGTCATTTGCCCTGACCCAGCACGAGCAACCTTTTTACGGGCCACGATCAAAACGTGAGGCGATGGGCTATTCGATCCGCACGGCAAGTTGGCGATACACTGAGTGGCGATCGTTAAAGGACAGTCATGTCATGGCGCGAGAGCTGTATGACCACGAAACGGACCCATTCGAAACTAAAAACCTAGCCCCAGGTCGACCAAACATCGTCACGAAAATGGCATCCAAACTAAACATGGCTTTTGGTCTTTCTCAATGAGTATTTTGCTCAATCGAAATGTCATGCATTGGTTTATGGTGACATTCATACTCGGCATCGCGGTCGGAGCATACGCTGAATCGACGAGATTCATCGGTAGAACTTCTCAAGGCTTCCACATGGCGTCGCGACGGTCTACCAAGGTGAGAGTTCAACTTTCCCGCGACGTATTCTTTCCCCAAATGGCGGTGCAAGCGTATTCAATGACGGTTGCTCTGCCTCCACCGCATGATGGCCAAAACCTTCTCTCTTTCTCGAGTGAAGCGAACACAGAAAAGTTCAAGGACTTAAGTGATCCGGCCCGCGACTTGGCCCAACAGTTTGAACAAATCAATCGTCCCAAGACTCCATCACGATTTGGAGCAAAGTTCACGATGACCTTTGAATTGTTCGAACGGCGATTACAGGCTGAAACGAATCGAAAGTCCGCAGAAGCAGACGCTGACCGGACAAATCTATCGCCAGAATCACGCTCACGCTTTCTAAAGTCAGATGACTTCTTTGCCTACGATTCAGCATCATTCAAGCGATGGAAGATTGATCGCGGCCTATCCGCGAGGCGCCAACAAACCGAGATTCAGTACGCCAAAACCGTCTTCAACGCGATAGCGAAGGAGTACCGCTACAACTACGACTTCAAACAAGATCGCTCCGCATCGGCTGTTTGCCAATCGAAATCAACGGATTGTGGCGGGCTCTCGATCCTCTTTGTCACGACTCTTCGCAGTGAGGGAATTCCGGCTCGTACGCTGGTGGGTCATTTTGCCAAATCCCTTTCAAAAGCAATGGCTGGCAAGGAAGAACCGCAAGGGACACGTCACGTGATCGCCGAGTTCTTTGCGGAGGGCGTTGGGTGGGTGCCCGTTGACTTGGCATCAGCGATCTTGAGCCCTACACCGGATGCCGGAAAGGAGCATTTCGGAAATCAAATTCAACCATTTGTCACACTCCATTTTGATCATCAAATACGATTTGACTCAAAGGTCTGGGGCGAGAAAACCGAGAACTTCTTGCAGTTTCCGAGGCTTTGGTTCAAAGGGAAAGGCCCCTACCGCGATCGAAAGATCAGTGACCAATGGAATGTGAGATTGCTCGAGCAGTCGATCTCGACGGCTTCCGAATCTCGTAGGCGAGACGTTTCAAAACTACCTCCGGTGCATATTCCGGTTACTCACATCGCACAAGAAAAACAACTCTGCGCGTGTGCATCGGCCTCCATGATTTTGCGGCACTTTGGTGTTGAAGTTGATCAAAGGAGAATAAAATCTATTTCCAACCAGATGCGACAGCGAGATGGTACGGGCAACGCGAACTATCAAGGAACTTACTTTGTCGACTTGGTCAACGGTCTCAAGGAGGAAAACATCGCCGACTGGCGCAGAAGCCCTTTCCCAACGGACCGGAAGGGCTTTCAGGAGGGCATCATGGCGATTTATGACAACCTAAGTCGCGGATTTCCAGTGATGGTTGATCTTCATATTCCACCGGGTGGCCACACGGTGGTCGTCAACGGGGTCGATCTCAAACGTAAACTTGTCCTACTGGTGGACCCAAACATTCCTTCGCCAGGCATTCGCCGCGTCACATTCGCTAAGTTCGAAACTTTGTGGCAAAGCATCACCGTGGATCGACGAGGAATGATCCTTAGCAATCAGCCAATCGTTGAAAACTAGTTGCGACGTCGACGACGCTGAACGACTCCAATACCCACCAAAGACAAGAAAGCGAGTGTTGAAGGTTCCGGGACCGCGGTTGCCGAGAAAGAGTCGATAGCGAGTGCGTAGGGAGGGTTCGCGGCGGGGCCGGGCAAGTCGATCTGAATGCTACCGATTGCGTTGCCACCAAAATCGCTAGCCAAAAACTCGGTGATGGTTGGGTTGGCAAGTGCGCGAATATCAGTCTGAGTGACAACACTCGAGCCAAGCAGCGTCGTATCGTCTATTCCAAAGACATTCAATGTGACGCCTGCCCCGTTTGCTCGGTTGGCCGCGAAGAATGAGACGTTCGTGACGCCAACACTAAAATCAATCAGCCCTGTGTCGTTGGTTCCAACTGCTCCATTGAAGTTTCCATTGATGAATAGATAGGCATCCGGTCCGCTGTTGTAGCTGGGGCCGTCAAAGAACTGCTGTTGCTGACCGCCCTCGAAGGTTACGGCAAACTGACCATCTGAAAGACTGACGGGAGCCGTTGAACCGGTAGTGAAGCCATCAGCCGTCGAAAAGGACGTTTGAATCGTCCCTGCCATAGAATGGGCGGCAAGTGACGACAGCAACGCGGTAAGGAAAGCGAATCTTAGAGCTTGGTTCATTGGAGCTTATTTCTCGAGGTGAATGTTCAGTCAATGGCCAATGGGCTTTCCCCCGCTAGACCCGCCAGATGATTGGATAGGGAATCAACTGACCACATTTTTTTGCGGCAGTTCGCACAATCCGCTATCGTGATGAAGACGGTTTAACCACATCAAAAACGGGGCGTTGACTGAATGCGTTTAGCGATTTGCCTAATCTTTATTTTTTGCTCAGGCGTGTTAGCAATCGGGCAGCCAAACCCGGATCAACGGGTGTTTTACAAGGTCGATGATGAATCGATCCCCGTTGGGACGAGTAAGACATGGAAAGAACTGGCCGACTCAGTGAAGTTGGTCACTTACGACAATCCTGACTTTCGGGTCACAATAAAGGGGAGAGTGGTCAACACCCTGGGCGAGTCAGTCCAAGGTGGAAAGGTCTTCCTTCGTGAGAACGCGTTGAGAACGGTAGGTCAGCTGGGCCCCGGAGGTCGGCAGCGACTTGGCTTCCAAGAAGGTGAGATGGTTACTTCGAAAGATGTGGTGGCGGCTACGGCCATTAACTCGAATGGCGAATTCGAGATCCTCAACGCAGGCCTCATTGATGCTTCGCCGCCTCCCGTGCTCGGCATGAGCTGGGATATCCTCGCTATCACTGAAGATGGGCATTTGGGATGGCGTTCATTTCAAGGCCCAAGGCTTGGCAACGGCTTTCATCGTTTTGGTCCGCCGCCTCCATCGCAAACCGACTTTGAGATTGTCGTTAAACCTACAAACACGATCAAAGGCGTTGTCCAAGATGATCAAGGCGAACCCTTGTCCGATGTATCTGTCGTGGTGAGCACTCTGTCGCCGTTAGATCGCGAAAGAACGCAAAACACTTTCCCGATTATCAACTCACTGGGCTTGTTTGGAAGCCAATTCGAATCCCTCGTCAGGACTGACCAAGAAGGCCGCTTCACTGCACCGGGTGTCCCACAGGACCACACCGCACGCGTCATCGTCTTTGACAGGCAACAACGATTTGCGTTCGACAGCTTGGTCGTCAGTGGCGAGGCCAGCACGCCGAACAGAAGTCGAAGTCCAGGAGCATTAAGAGCTACCGAAGCACTTACAGTTCGCCCAAGCGAAACGGAAGATATTGAAGTTCATCTAATAGACAAGAACGGGAATCCCCTACCCAATGTTCATCTCGTGGGCTTTGGAACCAAACACAAAAGTGATGCCAATGGAATCATCCGTGCGAAAGTAAAGTCCCAGGTTTTAGATAATCACGCCTACTCGGACAACGGCAATCACAAACAGCTGAGACTCACGTTTCGTCCGCCCCAAGGAAGAGCGTTTGTCCAGAATTTCCGCCAAGTATCACTCGCCAAGCTGACACAAAAAGACTCAAACGATCCACTCGTTGTCCGCCTAGAACTTGGTCGTAGAGTGACCGGCCGCGTGATCGATCGAGACGATGGCACACCAGTAAAGAACGCGAAATTGTGGTTTGAATTCACATCAAACCCACCTGGCGGTAACGGACTTGCTGCGGCCCCATTCCGAAACTATTCGACCTCCTTTTCGGATGCCTCTGGACATTTTGAGTTCACCGTAGGCTACGAACAATCAGGGTTCGTTTATGTTGCCGAAAGTCTCACGCACCAAGATGCCGGTGGACACAATGGTATACCAGCATCTCGGCCAAGCTCGGCCATTGAGGTCACCGCGTCGGGCCCGGGCGTAGAGTCACTCGAGCTGCCTACAATTAAGGTTCCAAGACGATCATCCCTCAGGGTTCAGTGCACAGACAGCCAAGGACACGCAATTCCCAACGCCATCGTCGAGTGCACAGGATACAAGCAGTACAGTGGCGGCCGCGGTTTCGCCGTACCTGGCCAAAACACAACGTCGGCTATTTCGGATGCGGAAGGTGTTGCAACCGTGGCGAGGCCTGAATCCGACACCGACCACGTGCAGGTCATCGCGTACTCCGGAAACGGCCGTGGTTCACTTTCAGGCCGAGTGAAGTTCAATGTCAACAATGATGACGACATCTGCCAGGTAGAAATGATTCAAAGAGTTCGATTAAGCGGATTTGTATTCGCCAATGACGAGCCATTGGAAGGGGTAAGCGTGCGTTTGACCATGTTTGAGGAATCCCCCAATGGGCTGCTCGGCCTATCTTTCACAAGCCATTGGCTTGAGGTTTGCAAAACGAACGCGAAAGGGATGTACGAGTTCTATACGCATGCCAACCAGTCTTATGCGTCCCAAATCATTAGCACGCCTGCCGACTTGAAAGAAAGCTCGCAGCCATCTTGGCGTGTTGACGTTGGCACAAACGATCATATCTTTCCAGCAATCAAGTTGGTGACAAAGATCGAAGCCGAGGGACGCTTAGCCATCAAGGTTATCGATGAGTCGGGTCAGCCACTGAAGGGCTTTGGCGTGCAGTGGAATCGATACAAGAATTTCAGACCACCACCAGGTACGGCTTCGCCAGAAAATGCGGTGACGGACGACAGCGGATATGCACTACTTATTGGTTTGTATCCCGAAGCAATGCAACTGTGGGTCTTTCCACCTGAGACGTTGCCTGGGTTACCACCTCAGTCAATTGATGTTGAACCCAATGTACCGGTGACCGTGCGATTTGATACCTCGCTCACCCATGAACGTCGCGTCGTGACGCCTCTAAAAACAATTCCTCGCGATGAAGTGGAGCTTCTACCATGATTTTTCGAATCAGCATTGCGATGGTTTCGAGTTTTGTCTTGAGTAGCATCGCAATCGGCGGCGTTACGATTGAAGGTGTTGTTGTCGATCAAGATGATCATCCCATTGCCGATGCCATCGTTCAAATCGCGACAGGCCGTCCGACGGATGACACACCCAGAATCTG
>JBCCKZ010000144.1:0-10447 GCA_039027135.1 Planctomycetota bacterium | reverse complement strand
GCCTGCGCTTCTCGCATCGCTTTGGCCTCTTCGGCTCCGCTCCATTTTGGATTGGCTGGCTTGTAATCCGCAGGCATTTGCTTGGGCCCCTCTTTGATTTCCTTTACTGAGGGGTCGAGCGCGTGATAAATCGATGAAAAAAATCTCAGCTGTGCCGCACGCAAATGCTCAGCGTTCCAACGAGGCGTGTGTGATCCATCGCTAGGGCGAAAATTCATTTGCTCGGCGGTGAGGCCTTCAAAGATTTTCGCTGAAGCTTCCATTGCCTCGCCCATCTTCGCGAATCCGTCTTGGAAATCAGCTGGAATAGCGGGCGTGTCGGAGGTGGCCGGAACGGTCTTCTGGCCGGCATCATCGGCGAGGCCCAACGTTGACAGGGCGAAGAAAGCTAAGAAGGTAGTAATAGGAAGTGAATATCTCATTGAAGTTACCAAATTGACAAAAAGGACAGAGCGCGTCGACCAAGCGACCATCAACTATCCTATCCGTCCCCCGTTCTTTCTGCAGACCACCTATCTAATTTGGATCGCACGTGTTTCGCACCCCACTTTTTTTAACCCTCGGTGTATGCCTGACAGCACTTGGTTCGGCTCTTAAGGCCGCCGAAAAGCCGAATGTGGTGATCATCCTGGTCGACGACCTTGGAATTCGTGACCTCGGTGTCGAGGGTAGTACGTTCTATGAGACCCCTCAGATTGATGCACTAGCCAACGGATCATTTCGGTTTACCAACGCCTATTCATCATCCAGAGTTTGCAGCCCAACGCGTGCCAGCTTGCAATTGGGACAATCGCCCATAAGGCATGGCATCACGCAATACATCGGGGGTCGAAGTGGCATGAACTTTAATCGTGGTGAGCGTTTGTTTTCGGCCGAGTACGTAAGGCAACTCCCTTCCGAGCCAACGACGCTCGCTGAAGCGATGAACGAGGGCGGCTATCGAACGTTCTTTGCTGGAAAATGGCATTTGGGTGGCGAAGGATCTTTGCCGACTGATCATGGGTTTGATCTGAACGTCGGTGGCTATTCACCAGGGACTCCACCCGGTGGATTCTTCTCACCTTATCGAAATCAGAAACTCACCGATGGCCCCCAGGGAGAGTCTCTAACGCTTCGATTGGCGGACGAGACATGCGGCTTCATTGAGAGTGTTGATGATCAAGAACCCTTTTTCGCAATGCTATCGTTTTACGCTGTTCATGCTCCCGTCCAAACTCGAAAGGACCTTTGGGAAAAGTATCGAATCAAAGCGCAACAACTCGATACACCTGAGAATCGCTTTAAGATTGATCGAACACTTCCCGTTCGTCAGGTACAGGACCATCCCGTCTATGCAGGGATGATGGAGACGCTTGATGATGCCGTTGGCAAGGTGCTCAATTGTCTGGATCAACAAGGGATTGCCGAAAACACGATCGTTATCTTCACCGGTGATAATGGTGGCGTCAGTTCTGGAGATGCCTATTCGACATCAGCTTTACCACTTCGAGGTGGCAAGGGCCGTCAGTGGGAAGGCGGGATACGTGCACCACTCTACATTCGATTTCCCAAGAAATTCTCAGAGCCGGCCCTAGTTGATCAGGCTGCCATCACGGCCGACCTTTTTCCGACGCTGTTGGATCTGTGCGGATTGCCTGCTAGGCAGGACGATCACCTTGATGGGGTATCACTTGTGCCGGCACTTTCGGGTTCCAATCTTGAGGATCGGGATCTCTTTTGGCATTATCCTCACTACGACAATCAAGGCGGCCAGCCCAGTGCGATCATTCGGCGAGGTGATTGGAAACTGATCCACTACTTTGAGGACGAGCATTGCGAGCTCTATCATCTGCCGACTGACATTGGAGAGCTAAGCGATTTATCGTCTGCCTATCCTGTCCGGCGGGAAAAAATGCAGAAAGACCTTCTCGCCCATCTGTCGAGCTTGAATGCAAACATCCCTGAGCCGGATCCGCGATACAGCGATGTCGACCGCCAAAATCGAGCCGAGAAGGTGTTCAGCCAGCGATGGTCGAGTCTCGAAAAGAACCACGCAGCCATGCATCGAGATGACTGGCGTCCGAATAAGACTTGGTGGGACTCGATGGTCACAAAGGACTAGTGACTAGTTCGCCGGAACAGTGGCACTGTTGTAATTCGCTTCATTGAGCATTTGAGAAACATCACGCATCAGCAATGATGAAGGAAGTGAATAGGAAACGACGCGTCCTGCTCTAGCGATGTTGATTCCAATGACTTGTCCCTTTGAATCAATCAATGGCCCGCCACACTGCTCAGGTTCAAGCACAGTGTCATGCTGAATGACCTTCTCAAATCCAGTGAGTCGCATGCTGCGGCGGCCGTTAACTCGACGATCATTGTCCGATTCACCTAACTGGCTTCGGTCTTTGACTTTGGCGACGAGATCCAAGACCTCTGAGGTCGTGTCGTCGAGCGGTCGATAAACACGTAGCCTTACCTCTTCGCCGGGGAACATCTTCTTCAGTGCTTGGCGGACCATGTGGCTGCTTGGTTCGGCTCGCTCGTTGATCCCGACGATCACATCGCCGATCTGTAGACCGGCTGAATCGGCACCACTACCTGAAATCACTTGATTGATCGTCGGCCTCCCCTCAGGCTCGCTGAAACTGACTCCCAGCAAGCTGTTGTGGGCCACTCGTCTTGGATTTGCGCCCATCCCACCAAAGCTGATCGTGTCACCAAGACGCCCCACGCTAATGACGAAGCTACCCAGTGGAGGCAGGGTATCAACAAACTGGACCGGCTTCCATTCAATCGGTGCATCCACGACCAACAATGCCAAGTCGTTACGGCGCCGAGTTGCGGCAATGCGGGCCGGGTAGAGCCGACTGTCCCAAAGTCGAATGCGAATCGGGTCATTGGTGAGCTCGCTTCGCTTCGTGACTAAGTGCCCCTTGTCGCTCACTACCGTGGCCAATGAGACGATACGGTTTCCACAAAGCACCTGAGCGACACTGCCTTCAAGCTTCGCGCTAATCTTAGAAACCAACCTCACCATCGAGCGACTGTCTCGCGCGTCGTCCGCACGAAGGACATTATTGGATAAGAGGCACAAAACCACTGCGACTAACCAACCGACGCTCCGATAGAACCGATGATTTAAAAGCTGACTAGTCATCGTCCCTACCAATCTCAACCAAGGTCTCAATCGTTTGTCCTTTGCGGCTAAAGCGAATGATGACACGTTCTCCCGGCATGGTGTCTGATACCGCTGACTTGAGATCGTCGAATGTCTTTACTTCGAAGTCGCCAAACTTCTCAATCCTATCATTGGGCTTGAGACCAGCTTTCTCGGCAGGCCCATCCTCGACAATGATATCGATTACAGCTCCAAAGCCATCACCGGTACCCTTCACTCCAAGGATCGGCTTGAAACCAGCGAGGAAACCGTAGGCCTCGCCTTTCTGCATTCTTGCCCAGTGCAGATCGTAGTGATCAATCGGAACGTGCAAGTTTTCCGAAAGGTCATTTCCAATGCGGCTGTGAATGGCGATCAGCCTTCCCGACAAATCAAACAGCGGTCCGCCGCTATCACCTCCGATGAGGGCGCAGTCGGTTTCAATCGCTGCGGGACTAACGTGGAGCACACGTCCAATTCGCGGAACCGGAGGCCGGCCAATGTCAAAGCCACCTGGGTGCCCCATCGCGACACACCACGCTCCTTCGATAACTTCTCGACTCTTACCGAGACTGGCATGAGGCCATGGTCGCCCCTGGTTCTGCCCGGCTTCAATCTTCATCAACCCGGCGTCGACATAGCGATTCATTCCCAAGGTTCGTCCACGGACGACGCGGCCATCCGAAAGCGTGATTTGGGCAAACTTACCCGGTCGCATCGCTACGTGGGCCGCTGTCAAAACGTACCCTGAAGAGGTGACAATCACCCCACAGCCTTGCGAACGACCGATTTGCACACTCACCGTGCAGGCCGAACTCATACGGGCTACGGTTTGTTGTTGTTTCTCCAGCGTAAGGAATGTCTCGATCGACTTGGGCTCGCCACCGAGCTCGAAAACATCCTTCAAATCAACAGGGACATCGACAATGGTCTGGCCACGCGAACGCCCCATGGACGGCGCGTCGACCGTCGAGGGTGATTGCGCCAACGAGTTGGTGACGACAGATCCTGTGCTCGGTGTGGCGGTTTGGTAGTCCGGTGGAAGGTAAGTCTGGCCCCATAAAAATGCCGCCGAGGTGGCCCAGAAGGCCATTGCCATCACAATGGCAAGCGTACGATGGGGCATGGATTGGTAGACTGCCTTCACTGATTTGCCCGCGGAGTACACTCGAAGCCGGATATGTCACCCATTGTAACCGCAACGTTCAAGCCTCCAAGCGTATTACCTATTTGTTGTGGGATCATTGGAATAGCGATTGTGTGGCTGTTTGTTATTGAACAGGTGTTTTCAAAAACCCCCAAACCCGCGAATGAACTCGAGAAAAATTTTGGTGGTTGGCGCGGGATATCTCGGGTCAAGAGTTTTGCAACGGCTCAACGATCGCGGGAACGCAGTCGCGGCAACCTCCCGTCGTCGCCAAAAGCTCGAATCTTGGGCATCCGACGGCATCGAAGGTTTTCGATTTGACTGGTGCGATGCAAGGTCCTACGAGCATCTACCTCGCGACTTTGATGATTGCTTGATTGCGGTGGCTTATGATCGAAAAAGCCGTCTTGCAAGGCACGACTTTATGGTGGGTGGTCTACGCCGATTGCTGTCGCACTTGAACCAAGAATGCCGGATCACGATGATCAGCACGACTGGTGTGTATCATCAGACGAACGGCGAGTGGGTAGATGAAACCAGCCCAACGCACCCGAGTCGGGATTCGGCACGCGCCCATCTACAAGCCGAATGTGAATTGCGTGCAAAGCGACCTCAAAATCACTGCGTCTTACGCATGTCGGGTTTGTATGGGCCGAATCGACTGCCGCGAGCCAATGACATACGTCAAGGAAAACCCATTGCGTCGATTCGCTCTGGATTTCTCAACCTCATTCACATTGACGATGCGGCATCGGCGACCGTTGCTGCCATCGAACGGAATCAACGAGAAAACCTTTATTTAATCAGCGATGATTGCCCTGTCGAGCGACATTTCTTCTACAGCCGCATTGCCAAGCTACTCAGACTTCCGGAACCTGAATACAAAGATCCCAAACGAGACTCGCCCAAAGCCTTTCGATCGCTCAGTGATAAACGAGTTTGGAATCGTCGCATGAAACGAGACCTTCTCGCTCGGTTAGACTATCCAACTTACGTAGAAGGCCTTGATAAAATTTTGCTTGGATGAAAGACATGGTTTGGCGAGTGCCGCTAGTTTCGATTGTGGTCTGTCTGCTACTTCCGGTGTTTCTCGGAGGTTTAAAGACGTTTGCGTCGGAACAACGGCCCAACATTGTTGTCATCTTGGTTGATGACCTCGGTTATTCCGATCTCGGTTGCTATGGCGGTGAGATCGAAACACCTCATTTGGATCGCATGGCTGCGGAAGGCATTCGATTCACTCAGTTTTACAACACCGCCAGATGTTGGCCGACAAGAAGCGCGTTGATGACGGGTTATTACGCGCAGACGATCGGCAAGGACGCGTTCCCTGGCGTCAAGTCTCGGGGCAGCCGCGGAACGAGGCCTCGTTTCGCACCGCTGGCAAGTTTGCCATTGGCTATGTCTGGCTACCGCAATTATCATGTCGGCAAATGGCACCTCGATGGACTTCCCACGGATAACGACTTCCATCGGTCTTATTGGTTACGTGACCACAACCGGCTATTCACGCCGGAAAAGCATTTCCTTGATGACGTCGCTCTTCCCGTGGTCAAGAAAGAAGAGGGCTATTACGCAACCGATGCAATCGCTCAATACGCCGTGGACTTTCTGGCTGAACATGCCAACGGTCACCCTAACACGCCGTTTTTCGCGTATGTCTGTTTCAACGTCCCACATTTTCCATTACAGGCACCCCAGTCCACGATCGAGAAGTACGATGGCCGCTATGATTTGGGTCCATCACCAATGCGTCGATTGCGTTTTGAGCGTTTGCAAAAACAGCTGGATTTTAGGAGTGAACTTTCCGAAGTCGAACCGGATGTTGGGCCTCCCTATTCATTTGAGGGAACTCAAGAGGAGTTAGGTGGCATCGAAACATTTCGGCCAGCACCTTGGGAGGATTTAACCGCTGAGCAGCAGCAATTTCAGGCGGACAAGATGGAGATCCACGCGGCGATGGTGGATCATATTGATCAGGGTGTTGGTCGAATTCTCGATCAGATCGAAGCCATGGGCGAAACGGATAACACGATGGTGGTATTCCTTTCCGACAACGGTGCTTCGGCTGAGATCATGGTCCGTGGTGACGGTCACCAGACCAACGCCGCTCGAGGAAGCCGCGACACTTATCTCTGTCTGGGGCCTGGATTCTCGAACGCATGCAATACGCCGTTCCGCAGGCATAAGACATGGGTTCATGAGGGAGGGTGCGCGACGCCAATGATTGTTCGCTGGCCAGCGGTGATCGATGACCCTGGCTCTCTTCGGCACGATGTGGGACACGTGATTGACTTTTGGACAACATTTCTGGAACTCAGTGGTGCGCCATAACTCTTCGATGTTTGTATTTACAAGAACGCTCCGGCCATAGCTATCAATCCGCTCCGCAGAGGTCGTTCGCTAGTCGATACGTTTAGTGGCGACACTCAGTCCAATCGAAGTCTTTGGTGGCTTCACGATGGGCATGAGGCCTTTCGAGATGGGGATTGGAAGATCGTCAGATCAAAGAACGAGGCGTGGGAGCTTTTCAAGCTAAGTGAAGATCGAGCTGAAACCAATGACCTCTCAAAAGCTGAACCGAAGAGACTCGATGAGCTTCTAAAGAGCTATCGAAAGATAAGCCGGGACATTCGTCAGTCCCACGAAGTCGTTATCGAGAACCAGAATTGATTGAAACGACCGAAGGTGATTCAATCGCTCGACTGAGCGTCTTCCTCGTCCGACCATATTCCGCAAATCGACGTCCACGCTTGAGCAATGGCGCGACCGCTTAGAATCTCTGCGGTCCAGGTTTCTCGTTGGCTCGAAAAGTTGTCCCAAATCGCATCCAAGTACGGTTCGGCAGCCTGCCGCAAAACTTCTGTAATTCCTTCCTTGCGGATCGTTGCGATTGATTGTTCGTAGTGATCGAAAAGGTGCTGGTCAAGCAAGTTGCCAACGACTCGCACTGACGTAAGCGTTCCCTTGGTTGTCAGCTGCAAGCGGTTCATCGAATGCAGGGTCACCGTCGTGGCAACATCCCATAACGAAACCGAGGAAGCACTCGCTACATCTTCCATTTCTTGCCACATGTTTTGCAATTCTGATTTGGGCAAGAGTTTTCGGGGGTCGACCTCTGTGACATCATCCGCAATTTCACGAATCGTTTGTCGAATCATGGTTGGATTGACGGGCGGAGTTTCCATTGTCTTGCCCGCACGCTCGCTGGTCTTGGTTAAAGCGTCGAGGAGATCCGAGACATGATGAATCGAGGAAGCTTTGTCGATCACGCCTTCCTTTTCCAACTCTTCAGACAACTTCCGAAGATACTCGTTCGTCCCGTGGCAAACGTCACCCAACACCGCTAGTACCAACAAGGGAGACATGTGCAGCGTCGCGCCACCGGCAAAATCCAACATTCCACCGATTGCCTTTTGGGCTATCGTCGAGTCCTCGGGTGGCTCATCGCCCGTGTCAGCGATTGGTTCATCACGCCGAACGCCGCCCACGTCATGCTTCACAATGTCGAGGGATTCCTGAATAAAGACTCGGTAACTCCGAGAACTTCGAAAGGCAGCGGGAAGAAGCATCGAAGATGTATTCTCAACCATCCCGGCCGCCGCCGCGGCAACCGAGCGAGCGGTTCTTTCGGGTAGCGTTAGCCCGTACATCAGCGAGTCGAGCAGTCCACCCTGCTCACTATCATGGGGGTGGACCGAGTCGTCGTTTAAGGAATGGTCAGCTTGGCGATCTTCAGCGTCGTTCATCGGGATCGTAAGTCTGTGTTCTTGGTTGTGAAGAGTTTACGGCGGTTTCGGTCCCAAAATGGGGCGCGACATAACTTGCTTCGATTCGGTTTTCGCCCGAATAAGCTTGCTAGAGATTGCCTGGTTTTGGTGCGTTAGCACTCGGCGGAAACCCAGTGATTGACACTAAGGAATGACTAATGATGTCTGCGGCAGATGAACTCGAAACCAAACATCGTTACGAGTTGCAAGACCGGTACCTGCAATTGACACGATTTGAATTGCCAGCGAAAGCCCGCCAGAGCGGCTGGGAACTCACGGAGGACCACTGCTTCATGCGAGTGATCCTGGATCAGCTTTTCAAGGCTTGCTGGTATGATCATCTTGACCGGCGACTGACCGCCTACAAGCAGCTTACCGAAGACCAACTTCATCGGTGTATTGAGATGGCTGAAAAGATTCTTGAGGGAGATGTTGATTCGCTCCAGCGGTGGAACACGCAGAGTCTCCAGTGGCGGGGGAAATTGAATTGAACCTCGGAAATTGCGATTCATTTCGAAATTCTCTTCGAAGCGACTCTTCAGAACCACATCGGTGTCAATCCGGCTGCAGTCCTTGCATTGGCCAGCTGGCCGCGATGCATGAGCCAGTGGTCAGAGCAGTATTGAAGGCACCCGCGAAAGTCACCGAAAATCGCTTTGGCCGTTTCGGGAGCCCGAGCGCTCTTGCGGTCGAGATCAGACTCATCGAGTGAATCGATCAATGAGATCGTCGATGCTCTCATCCGACGACATTGCGACAAAGCTCGATCAAATGGAACCATTTGGTTAATGTCATCGTTGACCGTTGATTCGTCAAACATCCTCTTCCAATCCTCAAGCGGGTTGCTCTCTCCCCGCATGAATTCACAGACCACCAAGCCTTCGATGAAGGCTAGGTGTCCGAGGATCCAAAGGGTATGGCTACCACCGGCAACACTGGATCTGACCATGCAATGATCACGCATGTCCTCGATTCGCGAAAGCACAATCAATTCGCTACTGCAAAGATTCCCACGAATCAGGTCGATCGAGTCCATGGTTGGCTAAACCTCATTCTGATGGAGATTCAAACGTTTGTTCTCGGTCAGGAATGAACGCAGGATGCTCGCCATTCCTGTGCAAATCCCAAGTATGCCCCCGACGTAGCTGAAAGTGTGAAGAACTGCCACTTGTCGAAAAGATGCGGAATCATCAATCACCTGGCCTTTGAAAATCCAGGGCTCATCTAGGATGGGGCGGATCACGCCCAAAGCGATAAGAAGAGCTGTTGAACCGACGATCATAGTGGTGCCCAAGACGACTGCAAAGGACTTGAGCACGGCGACGACGAACGCTTTATTGTTCCGCAGCAACATACCAAATGGAATCAAAAACACCCCAACGGCAATTCCCATCCACCATGAGGCCAACCATCCCACTACCGATGCACCAAAACGACTTCGAAGTCCCCGGGGTATTTCGAACTGTGAGAATTTGAATCTTGTGAAGTACTCCTGCAAGATCGAAAAAGAAACCTGATTATGAATCATGCCATAGAGCCCCGACAAAACGCACGCTAAGCCAAGCAGCACGAGTGCGATGACAATTCGTTTCATACCATCGTTCGATTCTTTAGTTTCGGCTGGGCTGCACTCGACTCCAATGGCTCATGCTGAATCCGAACTAACTGACTGTCGAGCGGTTCGATTGGCCCGCCAGTTTCGCAATGCAATCAACGCACAGAACGCCGCTGCCGCCAAGAAAAAGCTGGCCGTATAACTGACGTATCGAATCGCTTCGCCAATCGAAACGCTCTGGCCGTTGATTTCAGTGTCATAGATCACCGACCGAGAAGGGGACCATCCGTAGTTCTGATTCATCAGCGAAACTGCGGGAACAAAAGTCGAAATTGCAAACAATAGCAGTATCAAGGCAAACGTCAGATATCGCCAAACCGCTCGAGGTGTTACCGGGTTCGAGATGTTCGTTGCGGGAGTATAGGGTTCATGCATCGACACACTCTCTACGATCAGAAACTTCGGCGATGAATTAAGGCGACGAAAACGAATGCCATGTGTCATCCAGCTCCTCGTCGAGTTAGTTTAACGAAGCGCATTTCAAAAGACCATGGTGCGACTCAAGACTTGGCTTGAAAGCAACCAAGCGAGCATAGACGTCTCCATCCAACTTTTCGCATTCGTATCTTTGGGCTGGGTTCAATCGACACTGTTGTTTCCGATGCGGTACCTTCGACGATAAACTGCGATCTGCCGAAGAGCTGGACGAAAGCTGGAATGACCTGGCGAAATAAGTTCAGCAAGGCTGCGATTGCACCAAGAGAAGATCTACGACTCATGGAAACGATAGATGCAAAGCCCGGATGAACACACTCGAGAGCTGTTGCTCACCCTAG
>JBCCKZ010000143.1:0-10479 GCA_039027135.1 Planctomycetota bacterium | reverse complement strand
CCAATCTCGAGCGTTGCCACTCGAGTCGAATCCGTTTGCAATGCCAAAGCGATCAACTCATAGAGCATTGGCAGATCTTCGACAGTATTGGTATTTGCGGGTTGATCGAAGGGCGCTTCGGGCTTCGGTTGATCGGCCCAACGCTTACGCGCGTCCAGTCGCTTCTCCACATCACGTATCGATGTGAAGTATTCATCGAGCTTCTCACGATCCTCATGATTGATACGTGGCTTGAGCGAGTGAGCTTCTTCAGTAATGCAATCCAAGATTGATGCTTGAAGATGATTTGCCCTTCGTCCGGCAACAATCTCTGACTGCGTCGGAGCGATGAATAGCTTCTCGAACAACTGGGCTGGGCCTGTGATGGGTGGGACTCGGATTCCCGAACGGGTCCATGCCATCTGGCAACCACCATGGATTCCCCCCTCTGAACCAACCGTCAGCGATGGAAAACGAGTTTGTACGCCAACGGCATCAGCAATGAACTGGTCGATAGTGATGTTTCCATCAGGACGATTCTTGGCTTCGTGGTGGAGCACGCCCGACAAAAAAGTATGCACAGCAAAGTGCCCACCATTCACACCATGGTCGAGTCCTCGATAAATCGTCAAGTTCTCGCGATTCTCGGCTAGCGGTTCAAGCAACGTCGTCGTTTGAAATTCTTTACCCGGTTTTTCCGGAAAGAGGTCCTTGATCTGAAAACCAAGCAAGTTGCCAACAGCCACAAATCGACGAGTGTCCGTCGGTGTACTCTTTGACGCTTCCTGTGCGGCAGTCAAACGCCGGTCATTCCCGCTTAACGATTGTAGCGCAGGAAGTGCGAGTGATCCCGCCATGGATCGAAGAACAAATCGTCGTCGGTCAGATCGATTGATAGTCATATTGCCGCCGTGGTGGGTTTGAAGGGGCGGTTGAGGTGGGAAGCCGAAAGGAATTCGACTGACATTCGTCTAGGACAAACTTCGACACATATTACCCGAAATGGCCATCCTTTTCATATTCGAGATCATTCGGAGGCTCGCAAGACTTCCGCGTCGAAAGAGGAGCGTGTGACTCCTCGGGCAGCAAATGGCGAACAGTGCACCATGAGAATGACAGAGGTGGGAAAAACCAAGCGTTTTGTTTTCTCGAACCATATCTACTCATTGAAGGAAAACCTCGAACTCAATTTCCCCTAGGGCTGCTCAAGAAACACTGCCCCTACGCAGATACCAATCGAAAGAGAGCACGCCGGCGAAGACTAAAAATAGAGGCCACGCCGTCGCCGAGTCATCTGCCAGTCTCCGTCGAGTGGTCACCTCGCTCTGTAGATCTCGATGCTTGGAAACGATTTCCTCCACCAATCCAGCCAAATCCTCTGGCGGAACGAAACGCCCTCCGACCGGAGAAGTCTGGGTCGCCAGCTGCCTGAGTAGGCCAATGTCGGCTTGCGGCCTCAGCATCTCTGGCGATGTATCGATGACCTGAAAGCTGATCGAACCCGGTTGGATTCCAGGCTCAGAGGATTCAGCGATGACCTCGTAGATTCCCGGATCCAATCCTGGAAGCTCAGCCTGCAATCGATCAGCGTTGCTACCCGGAAATAGCTCAACGGGACTTGCGTCAGAAGCCGAACTTAGCGATCGAACAAACAGCTTGACTTGAGAAACATTTGCGTTGACAGGAGTTCGCACGGCGATCTCCGCCGAATCGCCTGCGGGAAGTCGTCGCGAATCCATTTCAACGACGAGCTGACTTTCATCCGTTACTTCACGATTCATGCTCCAAAGCAGGAGCTGTCGCCAGAACTGACGATGTGGCTGGTCGTAACCTGATCTCCACCAACGCCAAGTCGAATCAAAACCAAGCTCGGCAACGCGACCTCGGCCTGCCGAGCCGACGGCAAGCACATTGCGGTCACTCGGATCCGTCAAAAGGACTTCGAGACCGGGCCTCGTCTTCAAGTCTCCCAAAGGGGAAAGACCGAGTTGCGGTGGGAGATTCTGCCAAACCTCGATCGGATCCACGCGACCTTCCATCCGCAACCGGATGACTGGATGGTCCTTGATCGGCAAGACAACTTGAGCATCCTCAACAGGCGACCCAGCCGAAGGTTGCGTCGGTAACAAACTTGAAATAGGGGTCCCGTTCCATCGTCCGATTGATTGGGGTGGATCGGCAAGTTTTATTAGCCCCCATCCTTCCAAAACCCGCGTCGCCAATTCGGTCGTTTGGGCATTGCCTAGGGCCGCCGGATCCACAGCCCCTAAGATGACTGCATCTTGCGAGTCGCTCCTGAGCACGTCACGCAAGTTCAGGGGCCATTGCTTGCGGGTGTCTTCAGGAATCCAGCGTAACGTCAGATCTAGATCTGGAAATTGCTGGATCGCTCGGCGAATGAAGAGCGTCTCGGGCCTAAGCTGGCCTTCGATCAAGAGAACCCGGCCGCCTCCATCTCGAACTTCAACAAAGGCCACCTGTTGATTGTTCGAAGTGACACGTTCACCCTGCTGCGCCGCTACTCGCGCAGTCAACAGATAGACGCCTGCCTCCGGTGCAATAATCGGTACTCGTATCGCGTTAGAGTCGGGCGACCTCTCCATCATCACGGAACGTCGGGCAATCGGTGCCGCTCTATTCCGTGCACCAACCGGCGACAACTCCACCTCACCATCAAGTGGCCTCCCCTGCAAACCACTCGCCTCCAATACAAAGTCAATGACGGATTCGTTGCCCGAATAGAGCTGCAGATTTTCTGCTAGCCCAGTGATCGATGCATCACGAAGTGTCGATGCTGATTCGTGAGCAAGTGGGATGGTGAATAACGGCACGCCCGTACTTCTCAACGCTCTCGCCGCAACCACGGCGTCCGCCGTGGTGTTTTGGTCATCCGTCTGAGTCCCATCACCAAACATCAACACAGCAGCTAGCGAATCGGAACCCGCCGTTTCGTTGGCCAGTGACAATGGAACAGCAAGGTTGGTTCGAGAACCATCGGCCGACCATGCGGGACCGAGTTCTTCGATGCTAATCGAATTCGCTTCATCTGTATAAACGACATAGCGAAGATCGAGTTGATCAATCTCGGGATTCAGCTGCGATTCCAGTTCTACGGTAAGTCTCCTGAGGAGTTCCGCCTGTCGCTGACCTCGAGTTTGATCGGTCGAGTCAGACAGGTTCATACTGCGTGAGCCATCAATCGTGACCAAGACCGTTTGCATCGTCGCCTGGGTTTGTCGATCCACGGCAGTGGGTCGTACAAGCAAAAGCACTAACACGATAACGGCCGCGACTCGCAAAGCCCGGAGCCATCGGCGACGCTTCGGATCGTTAACCGTCGGCGGAAAGAAGAAAACTGCCGCGATCAGCGATGCCGCGATCAACAAAGCCACCAAAAGGCTGCCAAAAACCGGATCGACGGTGAAGTCGTTCATTGGTCAACTTGTGCAAAGACCTTGTTGGGATCCGTGATCACCAGCACTGGATGAGGACTGCGGCGAAGTCGATCTCGAACGAAGCCCGCGTTGAATTGGTCGCCAGCCTCAAGCGACATCACGAGGAGGTTCTGACTGTCATCATCAAGAGGATGAGGCGGCGCAACCTCAGCGGTTTGCGGACGTAAGGCGTACGACAAGTTCCGCTCATTGGCCGTCCGCTGCATGGCTGTGTGGAGTTTCTTATGTGTTTCCGTCATGGCTCTTGAGAACTCGGAGACATCCAAGTCATCCTCGGGATGCAAAGCCTCAACGATCGCCCGTATATTCTCAAAATGTTCGCGGTCAATCACAAGGTTCAGTGATAGTTTGCCTCCTTCACCAATCAAGCCGAACACCCACCCAGCCGCTCGCAAATGCATGTGCGATTCTGCGCCAACAAGCATTTGGACGTCCTGGACGGCTTGTTGAAGATGCGCTGTCTCGCGACGCATGAACAAGATAGGCTTGGGACAACGAGCTAATAACATATCAGCCACCGTGCCCGTGCTATCTGCACCCAATGACTCCAGCGAACGCCCGAGCGGACATGGTACGATGACCAAATCCGGATCAACGGCACTAACCGCCGCCAGAATGCTCTCGAAAGGCTCACCCTCTCGGCGTGGTAGCGGCCGTGAACCACTGATTCGGTTTACCGCTGCGACTGCCAATTCGTTGTTGGTCGTTTCACCATCCCCGGTGATCATCGACGCATTTGGCGGAGACTCATCAAGCAGAACGGTTTCGGTGTTGTAAACATCCCTCAAATGAATCGCCGACTCGATCGTGGCTTCATCTTGTGGTGAACCGTCAAGGACAGCGACAACACGTGTGGGCTTCACACCGGCAATCAGCTCGGTGGGCCCCACTTGAGACCTTTGGAACAGTCGCATCGAGTCGTCGACCTGGCGTCCCAGCTCATCATTTCCCTCAGGTGCACTCATCGAACTTTCTCACAATTCAGGAATCCAGCCTTGGTTATAGGCACAAAGTACGTAGGCGATCGCACCAGCAACTTGCACCAGCATGATGGTACCACCAAGCTTTAAAAACATGCCCCAGCCGATATGAATTCCTGATTCTCGCTTGAGAGCATAGATAGCGATGACACAGCTAATCGAACCGATCGGCGTGCCGTTACCGCCCAAGTTGCAGCAAATTACTAGCGTCCACCAAAGCGGCTCCACAGGCACACCTCCAGCCGAAATATCACGCACAATGGGGATCAGTGTTGCAGCGACAGGGATGTTGTCCACGATGCTACTGGCGACTGCAGAAAACACACCTAGAAGCGGAATCAAAAGAGACAATCGGTTATCGCTCAGCTCGACAACTTGAGTGGCAACCCAGGCCAGAGCTCCCGTCTCTTTGACGCAGCCAATGATAATAAACAGTCCCATGAAAAACAGAATTACCGTCCAATTGACCTTCCCAATCGCATCCTCGACCCCCTTCCCAGCAAAAAGTAGCGCAGCCGTTGCCCCAACCATCGCAACGAAATCCATACCCACACCAAGTTGCTGAGCAAAGACAAAACCGAGAACCGTCGCACCCAAGATGATGGCACTGCGTAGTAAAACTCGACGATCTTCGACCATCGCCCACGGATCAAACGTCTCGATCTGAGCTTTGAGCCCGGCTGCTTCTTCCTCGGTTTGTTTCCAGGGGAGGTCATGACGAAACATCCATCGCAAAACCACCATCGCGATAATCAAACTGACTACGGCAAACGGCAAAGACACTTTCAAGAAGTGCATGTAGGGCAAACCAGCTGCCGTACCAATCATGATGTTAGGAAGCCCCGAGGCAAACGTCGCGATCGCGCCGCTGTTAGCACATATCGCCACTGAAAGCATCAAGGGTGCCGGCTTATACCCAAGCGATCGCGAAATCACCAACACCAGCGAAGACAAGATCAACATGGCTGGTACGATCGTTAGTACGGCAACGAACAAGAATGTGATCACGCACAGCGTTGCGAAGAGCACCGAGGCACGACCGCCCGTCAGCCTGGCGATCCACATGCTGATGAAGTGAAAAAGACCGCTCTTTCCGACCACATCGACGAGGATACCGGTGCCAATGATGACACCAAAGATGTTGAGATCCTCTTTGAGGAACTCGTACACCTGTGGATACTCATACAACCCGAGAAACAGCGACAATGCAACTAAGACGCCCGCACCGCAGAGCGCGGCGACGGTCTTGTGAAAGCGTTCCATGGCTACACCGACATAGGTAGCCATCATGATGGTCGCGAATCCGATCATCACCCACGGCGAGGCAGGTTCGATATCAGCTTCGACTGAAGCGGCTAGGATCGGTTGCCAAGTCGTCCCCATCATGACATCTTCCCGTCATCGCCGGAGACACCACTGACAAGCATTGCCGCGACGTGGCAAGCATCAAGGAAGTCTGGAATATTCAGACGCTCGTCGACAGTATGAATATTCATCTGACCACATCCAAGAGTCACCGCGGGAACCCCGTGCATGAACAGCCAGTTAGCATCCAGACCGCCATCGGCGACTTGGGTGAAAGGGCTGCGGCCACCAGGTAGTGACGCAATGGCATTCTTGGCAGCGTCGATGGAAGGATCGTCATCCGGCAAGCAAAACGATTCATAATCGACGCGCGTTTCAAAATCGCTCTTACCGGCGACGCCATCAACATTCTTTACCTGACCGGCAGCTTCTTCAAACGCTCTGCGAATTTCATCAACAATCTGAGTCCTCATCTTCGCATCGTGGCTGCGGGCTTCGGCTCGTAAGCTCACCGATGGTGTGATCACGTTGGTTGCATCACCGCCATTGATTACACCTACATTAGCGGTGCCCACACCGTGTTCATTGTCAACCTTACCAAGCCATCCACGATCATGGAGATCCGCGATCGCTTTGGATGCAATCACGATGGCGCTGACTCCATTCTCGGGCGCGACGCCCGCGTGGGCCGCCAAACCACTGATCTCGATCGTCATTCGCTCACCACCGATTGCACCGGAGGTCAACTTTTCAATGCTGCCACCGTCGAAATTAAAAGCTAAATCAACTTTCCCAAGCTTCGAAGCATCCAGATTCCGCGCGCCAAACAGGCCGATTTCTTCTTGAATGAACCAGGCGAACACCGCGGGTGGAAGATTATCCTCACCGTGTTCCTGGCCCTTGGCAAATCGATCGAGGGCGGCGGTGAGGACGACCGTGCAACCAGCGCGATCATCGCCACCCAGTCCGGTATCCGCGTCGCTAACGACCTGGTTACCTTCAACTCGCGGAGCACAGCCTCGGCAGATCGGAACGGTGTCCATGTGCGCAGAGAGCATCACGGTCGGAAGCTCGGAATTCCCCGGCATACGGAGAATCATATTTCCAACGTTTCCTGGAACGGAGGAACGCTGGTGAGCATCGTCGTAGGCAATCCAAGAACCAGGAATACCTGCCGAATCCAACTCACCTCGAATCGCCTGGGCGACTGCGGCCTCATCACCGCTGATTCCCTCGATCGCTGTCAGCCGAAGAAAGCGATCGATTGCCGCATCCTTTTCCAAGTCGATCTTTAAACCTCGCACTGTACAATTCCCTGGCCGCAGTGTTGAAGAAATGGCGATTCTGACAAGTTCTCGCCAACCCCCCAGGATTTTTTGATCCGCATGACCGACCCGCTCCCCGTACTTGGCGATGATGCCAAGAATTTAGCGACCTCGCCGTCGGCTGACGATCCGGCGGAAGGTTCGGTCGATGCCAGTGCATTGACGACTGCACACGGCGACCTACGGCAGCACATCTTCAACACTGAGCCGGGCGACCTAGGAGAATGGCTCGCCGAACGAGGTCACAAGCCATTTCGAAAGAACCAAATTCTCAAGTGGATATTCGCGCGGCGTGCGAAAACGTTTGATGAGATGACGGATTTGCCACAGGCTTTGCGAACGGATCTCGACGAAAGCTTCGTGCTCTTCAAAACCGAAATCGCGGCCAAACAAACTTCTAAAGACGGCACCGACAAGCTCTTGGTGCGTTTGGCCGATGGTGGCGAGGTCGAATGCGTCCTGCTGCGTGACGGAAATCGACGCAGCATTTGCGTCAGCAGCCAGGTGGGCTGTGCGATGGGTTGCGTTTTTTGCGCCAGCGGCCTTTCAGGCGTCGATCGCAATTTGACTCGCGGTGAAATCGTTGAGCAGATGCTTCGTTTGCAGCATCTGCTCGAAGATGACGAACGTCTATCGCACATTGTGATGATGGGTATGGGTGAACCGCTGGCCAACCTTCCGCGCGTGTTGGCCGCTCTCAATGTTGCCAAGAGCGACTGGGGCCTCGGCATCAGCCCCCGGCGGATTACGATCAGCACGGTTGGATTGCCTCCGGCAATTGATCGGCTTGCGGCAGCCGATGTTCCCTACAACTTGGCTGTCTCACTTCATGCTCCCAATGACGATCTTCGAAGCGAGCTTGTCCCCGTCAATCGCAAGGTTGGCATTGATGCCGTTCTCGAAGCGGCGGATCGGTACTTCGAAAAGAATGGACGCCGCTTAACCTTTGAGTACGTCTTACTGGGTGGCGTCAATGACGATGAAGACTGCGCACTCCAGTTGGTCCAGTTGCTCAAGCATCGAAACGTGATGCTTAACGTGATCCCCTACAATTCGGTAGAGGGGCTTCCCTACCAAACACCATCAAACGTCAGCATCAAGGCCTTTCGCAAGACGCTCGAGAGCGGTGGCGTGAACGTCCAGTTCCGCCTTCGCAAGGGCGACGAAATCGATGCCGCTTGCGGCCAACTCCGCAGGAAGGTGAAAGAAAAAGCAGGTTCTGCTTGATTTCAAATTTGAACTTCAAATCTGACCATGCCTAAACCCATCCCACGCTTACGCCGCAACGAGCCATCCATACAGTTCGTCTGGCTAATGCCAAAGCAGTCAGTTTGAGTTCAAGTTTCTGGTGGATCGCGGCCCGTCACTCGCCCCGATCAGATGTGCTGTTCTAAGTCGCTTGCCCTTCGAACCACTTTGCTAACGGGCAAGATGAACTTGGAATCACGCCGCGACGATAGCGATCAAGCAAGCTGCGAGACTTTTGAGCCAGTTCTCTCCTCACGGCCCGACGCTCACCTTTCTTACGCGCAATCGACATATTGTCATAAGCCGTCGTCTGGTGACGCATCCAAGCGATGACGGCCGATTCAGCACGCTGCTCGATGGGAATCCTCTCCGTGCGTGCTACCGTGCCACTTCCGACCGGCGTCGCGTGGGATGTAACAGCCTCAGCGATCGCATGAGCCATCTCTCCGTGCACCGACTCAAAACGCAGGAACTGAAGAATCGCTTGTTCGAAGTTCTCCACATACTTCTCTTGCTTGCGATGCCGATACTCGCGTGAGGCATTGAGTTTCTTTTCGTAGATCGGATCGGCTCGGTGTGCCGCAACCAACCTCTTGGCCTCTGCAATCTGCTTTCCACATGCCCAAACACCTTTGGAGAATGATCGTCGTCCCTTCTTCTCCTTGACGGTCCAAGTCGGCCCAAGAGACTTGAGCTTGCGAGTCAAACCCGCGTCACCAGGCGGCAGCAAAGTCCATCCCTTGGGAATCTCACGAGCTCGCCCCTCACCGTCAATGACCGTACGTGGCCTAGTCCCCGGCTTTACCTGTAGCGTTTCTTCCATGCCTTTATCCTACAACATCATCCGTTGGTCACTAATCAGCCAGAACACGATCATTGAGACAATGCTCAAATAAGCTAACAGAGACCACTCAACACTAGGCTTTTGCTCCTGACGCAACACCATCCAAAGAACAAGCGGGATGATGCAATATCGTGGATCGATGAGCAACACCGGAACCAAACGCATTCCCCAATAGCCAAACACCGAAAGGGACGTTGCGGTGGCCTGCCCGGGAGTATCCTCAACCGATAGTTTGAGCGGTATTTGCCAACAGGACAGCAGCGTTGCCGCCAAAGCGACTCCCCAAGCAAATCGGGTTAACGCATTCAGAGTGACTAATTCAATCAACTCATTCCGAAGGAATCCGTCCATTGCATTCCAGCGATGCCCGGCCTTGAAAGAGAGCGCCAAGATCACACAGATCAAGAGAACTGCCCCGGCGCACCAAAAATGACGAGTCATCCACTTCCAAGTTGAGGTGACATTGGCCAAGTGCAGAGGCAAGAAAAGGCCGCCGACATAAGTGACACACATCAACACATTGCCAAAGCCAAATGAGAGAGGCTGCTGATTGGGAGCATCTAGCCCAATTCGGCCATGCCAAAGGACAAACACCGTGAAGGCAAAAAACGCGGCAATGGCGGGCCAACACCGACGGGCGTATCTCAAAAAGACATCGAATCGTCGATCGCCACTCAACCACCGCCGAAGCGGCTCGACTCCGACGAAGAAAGCCATGCTCATCAGGTTGTCTTGGCGACACGCCAATGCACCCACCGAGCAAAACGACATCGATGTATATCGCCGCCTTAGCAGACAGCAAAGCGCCGCCACGTTAAGCAACAACGAAAAGCCGTCGGTATACGCCAAAAAGTGGAATGGAAACAAAACCGGAATTGCCCAGCACTGGCAGGCTCGAAGTCCGGGATGACGAAGCCCTCGAGTCGTCGCAGCCAACCACAACGCCAAAAAAAGTAATAGCGAGAAGCCAAGACCAAGCCATCTCAGATTCGCCAAAGACGGCGAGATCCCTGACACGCGTGTCACCGCCCATAAGACACTCTGGTAGCCTGGGAACATTGCCGCAGCAGGATATTCAAATCCGGGGTTTCGAAAGAGCTCCCACCGGCCCTCATGCCACCAATTGACTTGCCCGACGACCTGTGGCTCATCCAGCACCGGTGTTTCACCGAGCTCCTGGCAACGCCAAACGCCCCAGCTGGACAGACCCAAAAACCACAACACGAGGATTGCCGTCGTCTTCTGCGAGAAAGGTCGCGAGTCGTTCACTCTGATAGCTGGCTGTCCATTAGGATGTAAGGATTAGCGAAAGAGCCGAACGATAAAGAACGTCTCCAACCACT
>JBCCKZ010000142.1:0-10491 GCA_039027135.1 Planctomycetota bacterium | reverse complement strand
GCTTCGTCAAGCCAAGAGCTAACGTCAACCGCTTCAAAGCGACTGTCTTGGCTCCCCGATTCAACAGTCCGTGCCGCTGCGTCGCCTATGTCTGATACCTCGGTCTTCTTGGGTGCTTGAAGACCGTGTTCGATCACAATGCCGAATCGAAGCTTTCCAACGCGCAGTTCGTCGCCCTCTTTAAGCACTTTTGCCTTGTCCGTTGGCAATCGCTTTTCGTTGACGAAGGTCCCGTTGCGGCTCTTGAGGTCTTGAACAAGAAGTCGGCTGTCTTTGACAACCAGAATGCAGTGCTTTCGGCTGACCGATTCGCTCTTGGGACGCAGCTGACAGGGTTCACTACGACCAATCAAAAACTTTTCGCTCGTGACGGGAATCTCTTTGCCTTCATGGCTCCCCGTTAGGACTCGCAACTTAATCTGCATCCGGCAACTCAGCGTCTGAAAAGGTTTTGTAGAGAAGTATGGATGACTAGGTATCTTACCCGCCAAAACACCTGTCGGACCCCTTAGTGTACGCGGGATCCCCATTTATGTCCATGGAAGGTTTGGATTTCTACCTTAATGCGGTACGCGGTAGCGTCCTCGCCCTCATTGAATGCGGCTCTGATGGAATTAGCGTTTGCTGGACCACCGTTGATTTGCAAATCGGGTTGTGCAGATCTTGTCGATTGCACTGACCTGGTTGCGCGAGAATTCGAATTCACGGATCTTCGTCTGCGTCTTATCGGCCCAATGGTCCAGTAGCGCCTTTCGGAGGTCAGCGATATGCCAGTGGGTGCCACTCACGTCTGCGATTCCTGGCAATTCGGGGGCCCCGTTGGAGGATTTCCAAAGGATACTGCCATGTTGCAGTACTCCGAATCGATTGCGACGCTGAGCACTCCCAACAACCTTGTAGCCGCTGATGATCAAGTCATCGCTGGTCCGGCGTTGAAAGCAAAGAAAAGGATGCGCGTCTTTGCGAGAAGTGTCGGCCACGTCAATGGATGAGTGCCGCTTAACGAGGGTGCGGGGTAAGTCCGAATAAGGAGAGACGGAGATACCCAAGCCGGCGAGGGTTTCCACGATCCAATGGTGAACCGCTCCATAGAGGCGTTGGTTGGCAGATGCCGCTTCAATCGACTTCCGGCGTGGGGACGGATGGTTGGTCAAAACTGGGAGCAAACGCCGCAAATGCTCGTTGCTGATTGCGATTGAGTAGGTCAGCTCGTGATCGTGGGCGATAGCTCCTCCACCCGATGCCCGGCGTACAAGATCAAGGTCTTTCGACGGATGGTGTGATTCTCGTTCGGCCAGGCTCTGAAAATAACCGAGTGATAACGTCGGTGATTTCCATTGATAGAGCCGCATCACGAAGCTCAAGTCATCCCGTTGATTCGAATTGGGGGACCCGACAAGCCAATCATCGAGCAGCCACTGGTCAACCGACATGTGCCAACCAGCGGAGCCTGCCAGATCATGCTCGCCAAAAGAATGAGCCTCGTCGACGATCCACGTCACCGATCAGCCCGCTTCGGCGCATTGCTTTTGATAGGTGGGGTGATCCATCAATTGCGATGGTGCTTCACCTGATGTCTTGACCTTCAATATCCAGCCGAAGTCGTACGGATCATCGTTTAGCTTCTCCAGCTGATCGGGCAACTCAGAGTGAACTTCGATGATTTCACCCGCTACGGGGCTGTAAAGCGGGCTGACTGCCTTGACCGACTCAACCTCGCCGAACTCCTGGCCGAGTTCTAGGATCGTACCCACCTCAGGAAGATCCATGTAAACCAGATCATTGAGCTGCTCGATTGCGAAGCTTGAGATACCAACCGTGGCGATTCCATCCGAATCCAGATCAACCCACTCATGGGTGTCGGCATAGTGAAGTGCGGCGGGATCTCGGCTCATGATGGAATACCGTTGGCGATGAGAGTAATGGGTGATGAATACACTCGGATAATGCCCAGTGTATGGCTTGTTTACTTCCGTTTGTAGAAAGGTAGAGAGGTTTGTTTTGCAGCCACCCGCTTTCCGCGGATGTCGATTTCAAAGTTCTCTACCGCATCATGCTCGCGTTGGATCAGTGCCATGGCAATGGGGACGCCCAAGGTGGGACTTGGGCCGCCGCTTGTGATTTCACCCACGATTTGATCACCCACTAGAACGGGGCAGCCTTCGCGAGCCGGACGTTTGCCTTCAACAAGCAAGCCGACTCTTCGTCTTGTCGGGCCCGAATCCTTGATGGCTCTGAGCGACTCATCACCGATGAAGCTTCGATCTTTCAAGTTGCAGGCAAAGCCAAGGCCGGCCTCAAGAGGATTGATCGATTCGTTGATTTCGTGACCATACAGTGGCATCGCGGCTTCCATGCGAAGGGTATCTCTGGCACCTAAGCCGGCCGCCGCAAAACCAGCATCGCGCCCGCAAAGCATCACATTTTCCCAAACCCGTTTCGCTTCCTCCGCTCGAACGATCAGCTCAACGCCATCCTCGCCGGTGTAGCCGGTGCGGCTGACAATGACTGGCTTTGAAAATTGCTCGGTTATCGTGGCTTGGTAATAACCCAGGCGACTGATGTCGGTTTTGAACAGACGGCCAATGATTTCAATGGCCATCGGACCTTGAACCGCGATCATCGCTGTTAGGTCCGTTCGATCGGTCATTGTCACTGTGGGGAAGTCCGCGAGATGAGGTTCAATCCAGCGAAGTATCTTTTGCCGGTTCGAGGCGTTGACGACCAAAAGGTGGTAGCGTCTTGAGGATGGAGTCTCCAGATGAGAGACTAAAACATCATCAAGCACGCCGCCCTCGGCATTGCACATGGTGGCATAACGCACTCCACCGATCGCGAGGTCACGAACACGTCGCGTCAGAAGGTGGTCGAGAAGCTCTTCGCTGCCATCTCCATCAAACCTCAATCGGCCCATGTGGGAAACATCAAAGAGCGCGGCTGATGTCCGGCAGGCGGTATGCTCGGCGACGATGGAATCGTATCGAACAGGCATCTCGTAGCCGGCAAACGGGACCATTACCCCACCTTGATCACGATGCCATTGATCCAAGGGAGTTTTGAGCAATTCCGAAGTGGTATCAGGAGCGTTCATGAAAAGGCCGATTCGTTCCGCAAACAGGGCAGGGCAGAGGAAATTTGCTGTCTCGTGAAGTACTGTAGAGCGTGCTGAAGGGTTTCTGTAGGCCTTGTCATTTGATCGGCGGTCGGCCCCCGTCGCGGCGCTTCACCGTGTCAGTCACCCAACGCGGTTTCTTATGTCTCCGGCTTGGATTTCCCAATGCTCTCGCATCAAAAGAAACGCATGGTCGACGTATACTGTGGGCGAAATAGTCTCGAAGGCTCACACGTCATGGAACACCTTTCATCGCCTTACAACACATCCAAATGACGCCCTGTCATCGGTCTACGCTACTGGTGGTGGGTCTTCTAAGCTGCTTGATCGGTTGCAACCGTTCTGGTGAAAATGAGACCTCAGAGGCGCTTTCGACCGATGGGGTAGCTTCGGAGGTCTCCGATGCTGCCGAGTCAGCTGTCGACGCGGTTGCCCGGCTCAAGCGAGCGGCGGCGCGGGGAGGCGTTGAAGCGAGCCAGGTCGATCGGTTGATCGAACAAGCGGCACTCCAGAGTCCTTCGGATGAGGGCGTTTGTGTCGCCGCCGCTCGTGTGCTAGCGATGCAAGGGAGGCTCGCTGATTCCTCGCAATGGATGCATCGCGCGATCGAAATGTCGTCATCACCGTCTGCGGCGTTGGTTCAGCAAGCCGTGTCGGTTGATATGCAGTCTGGCCGTTTGATCGAGGCCAATCAAATGTTGGCCGAGCTTTGCAAGCGTCTTCCGGATAACCATGTCTTCCAGAGATTGTATTTGGGAAGCTGTTTGGAGATCGGGCTAGATCGACAAGCGAGGCTAGCCTTGTTCGAGCTCATCAAGCTACGAAAGTTCGATGCGCCGCTGCTGGAAGCCAATCGCGGAGGAAAGCGAAACTTTGTGAGTCTTGTTTCCCAGAAAGCAATTGAGTCGAATTCGGATGACTTCCGTTTATGGCTCGGTCCAGCGGCAGACGCCATTGGTGGCTTGGAGATGGAGCGAGCTGCGAAGATGCTCCAAGACATCCTCGAGCACCATCCGGATTTCGAGTTAGCGATGCCCTTTCTGCTGCTCACTTTGGCCGACCAGGGAAAGTTCTCGCAGGCTGAATCGCTGTTTGGTCAGTGGTGGAGCGAAGGGCGGAAGGACCTGGCATATGCACCGGAGTACTGGATTGCCGCTGGCTTGATGCATCGTCAACGGTCTTTGGACGAGGGCGATCCGAAGCGACAGCAAAGTCATTTGAATCGAGCGTTAGCCGCTTTTGCAAAGGCGATCTCCATTGACCCTCATCATCGCCAGTTATCCGGACGTTTTGTGGCTGCCGCCGGTCAATGGCTGCAGATGTCAAGTGAGCGACCTGAACTCAAGTCGCAACGAGAGCTGGTTAAGCAATTGGTGGAGGCATTCAGCCAGCATGAGTTGTTGACCGGTCGTCTTGATGAAATGGTGCGTCGTTCTCGAGATGCCGAGCATCAAGATCCGGGAGTGGCTCTCGCGGTGGCCGACCGTATGTTAAAGCTCGACCGTTTGAACGAAGCCGAGGCTTGGTCTGCGATCGCCTATCAGCTCGCTGCCAAACAGCAGGAAGCCGGCGGGAAGAAAAAATCGCTCGTCTCGAAATCGGTTGATGCGTTTCGCTCGGGTAAACTGGCGCGACGTTTGTCGGCCACGTCCAAGGAGCTACAAGATGCCGGGCCGATTCGCGAACTCGCGCGACGATACTTGGAAGCCGCGAGCTTCTTCGAAACGGAGCTGGCTTCGTGGTGGGCAATGGATGATGGGATTGGAAAGACAGCCTTAGCATCAAGATTTGGACCCGAAAGCCTAGGCACTTCAGCCAAGATTTCTTTGGTTCAGGTCAACGATTCCTATCAGCTTCGACACCGAAGCGATGTTGGCGAGATCCGAAAGGGACCGACCGTCCCGGTTGCCTTTGGTTATGGCAGCGGCGCAGGAGTGTTGGATTTTGATCTTGATGGATGCATGGATGTTTACCTTGGCGCGGCAGGAGAGCTTCCCCGTGTTGGGAATAATCCAACGAATCGACTCTATCGACGTTTGAGTGAACCGAACCGATTTCGCGATAGCAGCGAAGCTGCTGAGCTGATCGAGGATGGATTCGCTCAGGGGATTTGTGTGGGAGACTACAACGATGATGGATGGCCAGACATTTGGGTCCTTAACTTTGGCATCAACCGGCTCTATCGAAATCAAGGTGATGGAACCTTCGACGATGTGACTGAAGACGTTGGTTTGGAAAACAGCGAGGTGCACTGGAGTACGAGCGGTGCCATGGCAGATATCAACCACGATGGGATCACAGATCTCTTGGCGATTCGCTACATCGATGCTTCGGAGGACGTGGAGAAAGATTGCTTCGCAAATGGCAAGAAACAGCTATGCAACCTCTCTGAGTTCCGCGCCGCTGCGAATGAGTTGCTCGTTGGTGATGGCAATGGAGTGTTCATCGATCAGTCACGGAAATTTAACCAGTCGTGGCCAGCTGGGCGTTCTCTCGCGTTGGTGGTTGGACGCTTAGATGGCGATAATCTGGGTGTTGTCATCGCCAACGATTTCATGGCCAACGAGATGATCGACTTTGGGCCGCTTGATCTAGCCGACGGTGATAACGAAATCCAGGCCGAGCATCGTGGATTGCTTGCGGGTGTGGCGATGCTTGAATCGGGTAAGGCCCAAGCCTCGATGGGGCTTGGCTGGGGTGATTGGAACCAGGATCGCAAGTTGGATTTCTACATGTCCGGATTCAGCAACGAATGGGACGCGTTGTACGAACAGAAGTCATCGGGGATTTGGCGTGATGTCGTTCCGAGGACGAATCTCGCAACTTTGACGTTTAATCGCTTGGGCTTCGGTTCAAAGTTTTGCGACTTCGATGGTGACGGCATCGATGAGATTGTCGTTTCGAATGGCCATATCAGCGAGATGGAAACGAGTGCATTGCCGATGGCACAATTGCCTGATCTTTTTAGGTGGAGCTCAGACAATGGTTGGTACCGAGAGCAGTCTGACGATGGTGGCTATCTTGACCAACCCCATGTCGGACGAACGTTGGTGACCGCCGATTTCAATGATGATTTAAGGCCTGATGTTCTTGTAACTCATCTTATTGAAGAAGTAGCACTGCTCGAGAATCGCACGGATTCGGAGAACCGCTTCGTTGGTCTCGAGTTGATTGCGACTCGGGGATCTCGAGATGCGGTTGGTGCGATGGTGGACTATTCGGTTGCAGTCCCAGGTGAGGAAGAACGCTCAGTTCGACGGGTGCATCGCGTGTCCGGATTTGGTTATTTCGGCTCGAGCGACCCTGTCATTCGGTTTGGTGTTGGGGCAGCTGATTACGTTTCCGATGTGGTCGTTCATTGGAACGATGGTTCGATCCAAGAGCTCGGTGAGCTGAAGACCGGTCTCCAGTATCTTGTCGTTCAAGGCCAGCAGCTTGTAACTCGCTAGTCATCTAAAACCGCAGCTTTGGAAACAGACCTTGGCTAAACGGCCGTCCCATGCAAGCTTTGCGGTCTAGGCAAATTCCGTTTGAGGCTGAGACGGGAATTGGCTTTGCAATTCGTAGGATCGCTAGTCCAAGTAATTCTTCACTAAGCCAATGCCCTCAATTCCGGCGAGCCTGAGGTTGGTGGCCAGCGCCGATATAGAATTGTCGTCGGTAGCGATTCTCGAGTCCTGAACAATGACTGCGCTGTCAATCGCATCAGCCATCGGCCCCGCGTGAAGACGAGTGGCGGCGGGCGCGTCTACCAGGATCAGATCAAAGTGATCGCGAAGACGCCAGACAAAGCTGCCGCACTCGGCCGGATGCATGGGGCCGTCATCACGTCGGACCATAGGGAACAAGACCAAGTTGTCTTCGTGGGAGTACACGCCAGTCTCTTCGATGTGAACGCCATCCCGAATGTGATCCAACCAACCGTGAGATACTTCCAATTGCATCTGAGTGGCGATTGAGTCGGTGGCGCCATCGGCATCCAGTACTGCAACGCGCAGTGGCCCCGATGCGGCGGCCAAAGCCATGCCAATCGCAACGCTCGTGCGACCCTCGCCGGGCGAGCGGCTCGTGATCATCATTGTTTTTAAGCCCGACTGGGCTGCTTCGATCAATCGACCACCAATGGCCTCGAAACGTTCTTGATCAAAGAAGAGCTTGGCAACCGTTCGAGGGACATCGAAGACGTCCAGCTCCCAGCAAACACGCATCGGTTGACGACTGTTATTGTGAGTCTCCGTTTCACCTTGATTGCTCCCGTTGAGGTTCTCAATATTCGCTTTTGGAGCAGTCTGGAGATTTTCCAGCTCATGCGAAGAAGGCGTGGCAAGCCCAACGTTTTCGCTTGAGGTGGTGTCCAAGACGCTTCCAGGCTCCGACCAGCCATCTGAGGGGAGGGTCACGCGATCAACGAAAACAACATGCTCGAGTGACTCGACAAGCTGCTGCTGCGTGGCTTTCACTTGTTGATCATCATTGGCATCAATCGGGGATACGCGTTCCTGATCATTCAATACTAATGGCGTCTGTGAGTCGAAGCGTTTCCATCTCAAGCCTTGCTGTGATGATTGCGGCGTTGCCAAATGCGAATTGCTAGCAACATGTGGCGATTGGCCGATCTCTTGGCCGGGATCGATTCGTCTCTCGATGGGGCTTTCAAAGGCGGCCGTTGCGGCGCCACTTCTCGGAGGTTTAGCAGGCGGAAAGGCTGCTTGAGTCGCGAGGGCAGTTGGCTCCAAATCGTTCATTGAAGCATCTGTCTTTGTATTCGAGATTTGAGACCGGCTGTACGCTTCGACGAAGTTCTGACCTGTTTGGCTCATGATTTCTGCGTTTGATCAGGGTGTCTGGTTGGGAAGGAATTCGAGCCAGTTGTTGACTGCGTTTGGGGTCGATGACTGTTCGAAGAGCGACGGACCGGAACTGGACCGTGAGGCTTGATAGCTGGCCGGCGTGATATTGCTGGAGGCTTGTTGAGCGCTGGGTGCAGACTCGTTGCTTCCGGCGGTATGAGCAGCCAAAGAAGCCGATGGTGTCATCGAAGGATCGATCGAGACAGCCGCAGGAGTGACTGATTCAGATGGCATGACGATTCGATCAAACAGTTCCAGGTCGTCGAAATTCTCATCCGCCGAACTCGGTGAGCCGCTGTTGGATCCGGCCAAGACATCGTTTAGAGAATCGATCGGTGGACCGAGTACTGGTGAGCGAGACTGATCAGCATCACTTGAGGCGATCCGCGGATTTTGTCCGACGGAGGACAAGGACTGCGTCGCCGCTCCTTCGTCGATGACAAGGTCGATTTCATCGGGCGCTGATTCACTCTCTCGGCCAGGGCGACCTGAGTAGATCGCTGCAATCAAGGCAACGATAACGAGCGAGAAGGCAACCTTATTTTCATAGAGTGCTTCCATCCACGCGCGTCCGGCGGGAGCCTGACTCGCGACTTTGGGAAGTTCTCTCTCGACAGGCGGTGCGGCTGCAGGCGTTTTTTCGACCGGCTTTACGGTTGATTGAACAACCGGTTCAGCCGGCGCGGGTGCATTGCTTTGGAGTGAGGATTCCTCGGGAAACGACTTGGATTGATCGGGTGGTGGCTCGTCGTTGGAATGGCTGAATGCCCCAGCCGACCCAAAGTAATCCATGCTCTCGGCAGGCTCGAATTCACCGTCATCCTGGCCAATAACGAGGGCCCCCGAACCAGACGGCTGGATTTCCGTCTCATAGAGGTTTGGAGTTGAAGCGGCATTACCGGCATAATCCGGGCCACCGAGTTTCCGCTCGGGAACGCTCGATTCCGGCATGTTGCTCGTCAGGGTAGGGCTGGTGGGCCGGTTGAGATCCGGCAGACCAAAAAGTGTCGGCGGGAATTCCTTCATCTCTGATCCATTTGATTCGGAAAGACGACGTTCGTTATGAAACGTCGCTTTATCGCGGGATAGACCATTCCCTCGAGTGAAAACAAGGTGAAAACCCTTGTGGAATTCCAACCGGCATCGAGAATAGAGCCTCGATTTTCACTTTTCCATCGACCGCTTCGGACTGCCGCTGATGTTGCAACCCGCTTCGACCGAAAGTCAGCTCGAACACCTGATTCGCGAACGTATCCTGCTCCTCGATGGGGCAATGGGAACGATGATTCAGCGGTTCAAATTCACCGAAGCCGATGTGCGTGGTGAACGATTTGCCGACCACCATAAGGATTTAAAGAATTTCTCAGATATTCTTTGCCTAACCCATCCTGAGAAAATCACATCCATTCACGAAGCCTATTACGAGGCCGGTAGTGATATTGTTGAAACGAACTCGTTTGGTGCATCGCCGGTGGCGATCTTGGAGTTCGACCTTCCCTTCGATCTGATTGACGAGATCAATTACGCGGCGGTCAAATGTGCCAGAGATGCCGCCGATAAATGGACCGAAATCACTCCGGACAAGCCGCGTTTTGTGGCTGGGTCCATCGGGCCAACAAGCAAGCAGCTGGCTATCAGCACCAAGGTCGACGATGCGGCCCATCGAGACATTGACTTTATTGCGCTTAAGGACAGCTACCTTGTTCAGGTGAAATCGCTCGCCGAGGCCGGTGCGGATATCCTCATGCCCGAGACCGCAATCGATACTCTGAATCTGAAAGCATGTTTGTTTGCGATCCAGGAATACTTTGACAACGGCGGTCGCCGAGTGCCCGTCATGGCTTCGGGAACGTTTGACAAAGGTGGTCGGACTTTCGTGTCAGGTCAAAGTATTGAAGCTTTTGTGACTTCGCTTGCTCACTTCCCGTTGCTGTCAATCGGGATGAACTGCGCCCTCGGTCCAACCGTGATGAGACCGCATTTGGAGGAAATGTCCAAAGCGACTGGGCTGCCAATTTCCTGCCACCCCAATGCGGGTCTGCCGAATGATATGGGGCAATTCGATCTTGGTCCTAAGGAGATGGCGGATATCGTCGGCGAGTATGCCGACAATGGTTGGGTGAATGTGATTGGTGGATGTTGCGGCACGGCGCCCGAGCATATCTCGGCATTCAATGAACGGGTCAATGGTTGCAAGCCCAAACAAAATACTGAGCAACCGGTGTGGACTCGTTTGTCGGGTCAGTTGCCGATGGTCATGCGTCCCGAGATTCCATTCACCATGGTGGGAGAACGGACCAATGTCTCAGGTAGTCGCAAGTTCGCGAGGCTGATCAAGGAAGAAAAATATGAAGAGGGTGTCGAGATCGCTCGAGCCCAGGTTGAAAACGGTGCAACGATCATCGACATCAATTTTGATGATGGTCTGCTCGACGGTGTCGAAGCAATGACCACATTCCTTCGATTGGTCTCTGGCGATTCAGTTGCCGGCAGCGTTCCAGTGATGATTGACAGTAGTCGCTGGGAAGT
>JBCCKZ010000141.1:0-10518 GCA_039027135.1 Planctomycetota bacterium | reverse complement strand
TCTCTACATCCTCGATGAGCCGTCCATTGGTTTGCACCCGAGAGACAACGATCGGCTGATCGAAACGCTGCAACGTCTTCGCGACGCTGGCAACACGCTGATCGTTGTCGAACACGATGAAGACACGATGAGGGCTGCCGATCAAATCATTGACTTTGGCCCCGGACCGGGCGTCAAGGGTGGCAAGATTGTTGCCGCAGGTGATATCGAAGCCATCAAATCGAGCCGCCGCAGCGTGACTGGCCAGTTCCTTGCCGGCACGAGATCCATTGAACCAGCCGAGAAGCTTCGATCGATTGACTCGGACCTCAAGCTCACCGTGCGTGGTGCCCGGCATCACAACTTAAAGGATATTACTGTTTCGATTCCGTTGGGAACAGTTTGCTGTGTCACGGGTGTATCCGGAAGCGGCAAAAGCTCTCTTATCGGTGGCATTCTGGAACCAGTCTTGCGCAATGAACTTAACGGTGCCGAGCAAGAACCTGGTGACCATGACGCGGTCGAGGGCCTAGAACACCTCGATAAGACGATTGCCATTGATCAATCGCCCATTGGTCGCACACCAAGAAGTAATCCAGCGACCTATGTCAAAGTGTTCGACGAAATTCGCAATCTGTTTGCCAAACTTCCCGATGCAAAGACACGCGGATACACAGCCTATCGGTTTAGCTTCAATGTCGACGGTGGACGATGCTCCGCCTGCGATGGCAATGGCGCGACCAAGCTTGAGATGGACTTCCTTGCCGATGTTTGGGTCACTTGTCCCGTATGCCAAGGACGTCGGTACAACCGTGAAACCTTGTCGGTCAAATTCAAAGGTCATTCCATCGCTGATGTGCTCGAGCTCGACATCTCCCAAGCGCTCAAGCTATTCAAGAACATTCCCAAAATTGCTGACAAGCTGCAAACGCTCGTCGATGTTGGTTTGGAATACTTAAAACTCGGCCAACCGTCGCCAACGCTCTCCGGCGGTGAAGCTCAACGAATCAAGTTATCCAAGGAACTATCGCGAAAGGACACTGGCAAAACACTCTATGTCCTCGATGAACCCACAACCGGCCTACACTTCGCCGACATTGAATTGCTTTTGAACGTTATTCATCGCTTGGCGGATCGTGGCAACACGGTTGTCATCGTTGAACACAATACCGACGTTATCAAAACGGCGGACTGGGTGATTGATCTTGGACCCGAAGGCGGCGCGGGAGGCGGAACCGTTGTCGCCGAGGGCCCACCTCACGAAGTCGCCAAGAAGATGAAGTCCTACACCGGGGCCGCACTGGCGAAAAGCCTTGGGATTAAACGTCGCAAAGCGAAGGCGATACCACACCGCGAAATTGTTCAACCTTCGGAAAGATCACGCACGCACGTGGTCGTCCAACAGGCCGGCCAACACAACCTGAAAGCCGTCGACGCTGAGATTCCCCGTGATGAGATGACCGTGTTCTGTGGTCCGTCGGGGAGCGGCAAGAGCTCGCTTGCGATGGACACGATCTATGCGGAAGGGCAAAGACGCTACGTAGAATCTCTGTCTTCCTACGCAAGGCAATTCATCGGCCAAGTTCAGAAACCAGCCGTTGAAAAGATCGAGGGTCTGTCGCCCGCAGTCGCTCTCGAGCAAAAGAACCTAGGTCATTCACCACGAAGCACCGTTGGGACGGTGACTGAAGTCTATGACTATCTAAGAATTCTGATGGCACGACTGGGAACGATGTACTGTCCCGAGTGTGCAATTCCTGTCGGGACCCAAACGCCCGATGAGATTGTTGACAAAGTGATGCGTCACGACGACGGCACGCGAGCGATGATTTTGGCACCCATGGACGTTCAGGCTGGCAACGCCGCCAAGGACACGTGGGCTTCGCTGGCCAGCATGGGCTACCAACGAGTTCGCATCGATGGGAATACAGTAGCGATCGAAGACGCGCCACCGCTTGATGTGCGTAAGAAACAAGTCGTCGAAGTGGTCGTTGACCGAATCACGATTCGAGATGATGAACGTTCACGGATTAGCGACTCTGTCGAACAAGCCCTTTCACTTGGTGTCGGCGTTTTGGGACTGGCGATCGTCGACAAGGATCGCGACGAACCTTTTTGGACGGTCGAAACACACTCGCAGCACTTGGTATGCGGTCAGTGTGGGCGTAGCCTACCCGAGCTCACGCCGCATCACTTTTCCTTTAACTCGGCCGTTGGCTGGTGTGACGCCTGTGATGGCTTGGGGTCTTCCCGCGGCACCAATCCATTGGCGCTTCTCGAATCACCTTTGAAGTCTCTACGCGAGGGCGCGGCCTTACTTTGGCCGAACGTTTCCGAGCCCATGTCGATGGCGCTGCTTAACGCGCTTTCGAGACATACCGGCATTCGAACCGATGTACCCTACGATGAGCTGACGAGTTCTGAACGTCGCGTGATTTTTCGTGGAACCGATGCGGTCTGGATCGAAGTTCAGAAGCGCGATCTTGATAAGAAGTCCAAATCGACCAAACGCATCCTTCGATTTCAATTCAAAGGCTTCTACCCCGCGTTGGATGAGGCCTCTCGACTGACACCGGGACTACGCGGTCGTCTGGAACAGTTCAATGATGAGATTGATTGCCCCGAATGTGATGGATCTCGACTGCGGGAAGAGTCGGCAGCGGTTCGATTCCGTGGTCGAACGATGGGCGATCTAACACTCATGCCGCTCGATCGACTGGCGAAAGAAATCGCCTCTTGGAAACTCGAGAGGGAAGAAAAGAAGGTTGCCGGGGAACTGCTTCGCGAGATCAGTTCGAGGGTCAACTTCCTGCTCGATGTTGGCTTGAATTATCTCACACTGCATCGCGGTGCCGCCACGCTCTCCGGTGGCGAAGCTCAGCGTATTCGTTTGGCAGGACAACTCGGAAGTGGTTTATGCGGAGTGCTTTATGTGCTCGACGAACCGACGATCGGGCTGCATCCTCGAGACAACCGCCGTTTGATCGGAGCCCTCCATCGCTTGCGTGACCTTGGCAACACACTTTTGGTTGTCGAGCACGATCGAGATGTGATCGCCAGCTCAGATTACCTGTGCGACTTCGGACCCGCGGCGGGACGACACGGCGGTCGAATCACGGCCTCCGGTGCACCAGACGGAATTGAACCCGCCGCTTCTTCGAATACGCGAGGTTATATCGACGGCTCCAATCAGATCGAAGTTCCCGGTGGCAGACGCCCCGTCCGTGGTGCGACGGGTAAGTGGATGGTGGATCGTTTGTCAATCTTGGGATGCCGTGAACACAATTTGCGTAGTGTCGATTTCCATCTTCCGCTAGGCGTCATGACGGCCATCACCGGCCCAAGTGGAAGCGGTAAGAGCTCTCTCATTCAAGGCATCCTTTACCCCGCACTAGCACGCCGTTTGCATCGATCCAGTAGCAAGGTTGGCAGGCACGATCGGATTGAAGGTGTTCGAATGATCGACAAAATTATCGGCGTCGATCAATCGCCTCTGGGAAATACACCGAGTAGCAATCCGGCGACCTACACTGGTGTCTTCGATCTGATCCGCAACCTTTTCGCCACGCTCCCCGATGCGGCCGAGCGAAAGTTCACAGCGCGGACCTTTAGTTTTAACGTGTCGGGCGGCCGATGCGAAACATGCGAGGGGAGTGGCCAGCTCAAAATCGAGATGCATTTCTTGCCCGATGTCTATGTCACCTGCGAAGACTGCGGCGGGCGTCGATACCACGAATCCGTCCTCGAAGTGAAGTACCACGGGCAAAGCATTGCGGACGTTTTGGAGATGTCGATTGGTGATGCGACGGAACTCTTTGCAGATCAGACCCGCATCTATCGCATACTACAGACTCTTTGTGACGTGGGCCTGGACTACATCACGCTTGGCCAGCCCGCGCCAACGCTATCAGGCGGTGAAGCACAAAGGGTAAAGCTTGCTGCTGAACTCGCTCGGCCGGTGACTGGAAACACCTTGTATGTGCTTGATGAGCCAACCACCGGATTGCATTTCGACGACATTGAAAAGCTGCTTTCTGTCATGCAACGATTGGTCGATCTAGGCAACACCGTCGTCGTGATTGAACACAACTTAGACGTGATTAAGTGTTGCGATTGGGTCGTTGACTTGGGTCCCGGAGCCGGTGCGCAGGGCGGTGAGATTGTCTTTGCGGGGACGCCAGACGAACTAGCTTCGCTTTCGCCAGCCATTAAAACCAAGAAACGTCACGATCCAAAGGCGGGTGTGAGTGTCACGTCTTCGTACCTGCGAGAAGCCCTGGAGGCTTCGAACGTTGTGGTCGATGCACCGAAACGAAAGACAAAAAAACGCGCGGGATAAGAGGCTTCTTTGACTCTCCTCAGGGCACTGGTATCTACACAAGTTCGACTGACTGGAGTGAGCCGTGACCCGCATATGAGCGGAGCGAATGGAGGGGCCGGGCAAGAGCCAGCACTCATGTCTGAAATACGACAAGTGCCATCTAAACCTCCGGCCGAGTACCTTGCCCGATGCCTCCGCGGCCGCGCCGCATCCGGCTCACGACAAGGGTAAATCACAACGAATAACTCTTGAAGACACCAATGCCCGGAGGAAGGTCAAGATCTCACCATCGGTAAACGAAAGGGAATAAGACTCAGACTCAACCCCCAAACAACTTCGCATCGAGCTGCTTTTCGCATGCACTGATAATACTGCCGATGATGCTCTCAGCCTGTTCGCTTGAAAGTGTTTGATCATGACGTTGCAGCTCAACATTGAACAAAACACGCTTACGATCGGCCCCGTCGCGTTTCGGATCCCGATACGTTTCAAGATATTGCATGCCGGCGAGCTCGGTATTGACAGCGTTTCGAACCGTTTGCTCAAGTCGTGACCAGCGGATCGATTCGTCCATCACCAAATTCAAATCGCGGGAAATGGACGGATATTGGCTGACCGCTTGCTGCTGTGGCACGAGATGAGCGTGCTCCAGCAAAACGGGAAGCGACAACTCCGCCGCATGCACCGGAGCGGGCATCTTCCACTTCGAAAGCGTTTGTGGATCGATCGTTCCCAGGTATCCCAGCAAATCGCCGCCGATCGACAGACTAGTCACCGTCCCACGAATCATGCCCGGTGTTTCGACCGGCTTCGCTTCCAACGACCCGGCAACGCCCAAGCGCTGACAGAGTGTTTCGACCAGGCCTTTCAATCCAAAATAGTCTCCGCCGCAGATCATTCCGACGGTATAAACTTCGGCCGGTAAATCGTCGTCCGTTTCACCCGGAAGATAGACGTGTGCAATCTCAAAGAGATTCGCTTCGAGCGACGCCGCGGTCCAGTTATAACCACGCCCTTCAATCAGCGAGCTAATCAGTGTTCGACGCAAACGCTTGGATCCTTTGAGCATCGGCGTTTGAGTTTGAAGAGCTGGTCGATCACTCCAAGGCGACACCGTCTCATCAACTTCGGTCGTCACGACGCTTGGCGTCATGGCTTCACTAAGGCCACCGGCAGTCAGCACGTTGCGAATCTTGTCAGTCGCCACATCAAAACGTCGCTTGGCTGACGAGACAACGGGAACGGCAGCATCCTCAGGAATCTTGTCGTAGCCGTGAATCCTAGCGACCTCTTCAATGAGGTCAGCGGCCCGGGTCAGGTCGTGCCGCCAGCTGGGAGGCGTGAATTCAAATTTTCCGCTGGTAGAAGCTTCGCCCAGGCATCCCAACGCCGTCAAAATCCGATGGGTCGTTTCGGCATCAATGTGAATACCCAAAAGACGTTCGATATCGCCAAGCGAAAGGGAGATCGGATCGCGTTTTGGGACCTCAGGTTCAGTGTCTAGGATTCCCTCGCAAAGCTCACCACCTGCGATTTCCAAGATCAACTCGCAAACTCTACGGGATGCCCACTCGACACCCACGGGATCAACCCGACGTTCAAATCGATAGGACGACGGGCTATGCAACTTCAAAGCCCGCGCGGTTCGACGTACTGAAAGCGGAGTAAAGATTGCCGCTTCAATGACTAGATTCGTTGTCGCCTCGGTAACTTCACAATCGGCCCCGCCCATTACACCGGCCACTGCGACTGGCCGGGATCCATCGGCGATAACACACATCGAAGGATCAAGCGAATACTCTTTGTGATCAATCGCCTGAATCTTCTCGCCCTGAGCTGCTGCTCGAACTTGAATTCTTTGGCCGCCAATCTTGTCGTAGTCAAACGCGTGAAGTGGCTGGCCACATTCCATCATCACAAAGTTCGTCGCATCGACAACGTTGTTGACGCTTTGAAAGGGTTCGATGGTTCCATCGATCTTTCGCTTCCAGAAAATGGAAGATAAGGCTTCAACTAGCCAATCTGGAGATGGCCCAACCTTGACATTGCGAATGACTCTTGCTGTGTACCTAGAACACGCCTCAGAGATCGAATTCTCGACAGACAACAAAGACGAAACAGATGGCCCCGTTTCTTCAGGGCTCGGATCAGGGTGATCCACGGGGATGTCATAGAGCACCCCGATTTCGCGAGCAACACCCAAATGCCCAAGGCAATCACCTCGATTACTGGTAACCTCTAGATCGATAGCCAGATCGCCATCGATGGGGAAAGTTCCCTCGTGGTTCAAACCCGAAAGGCTGAGCCGATCAGCGACCTCATCAGCAGTGGCGGGGTGTTTCAAATACTTAGCGAGCCAGTTCCAGGAAACAATCATGTCAGATAAAAACGATTTGATTTGGTTCAGAGTCGAAGGCCTGCGATGCCAACATGTACTTGCCCTCCCCTTGGGAGGGTCCGACGTTTCAACGGCCGGAGAAGGCCGAGCACAGGAGGTTGCCCTCTCGGGGCCTTAGAGCCCAACTCCCTCTGGGAGAGTAACTTAAAGCTCGCGAGACAAACAACTTAAAAACTGCACAACTTCGAGGAGGCTAAACGTCTTTTGGTCGGCGGATTGTAGACTGTCGCCTGCTTATCGGCTATTCGTGCCCTGTCTTATGCAGCATCTTCAAACAAATCGAAAGGTTTACGACGCCATGGCCGCCAAGGGTGCGGCGTTGTGCCGACCGGCAACCGATGCTGAGCTCGCCAATCCGTTGGCCACCGTCGACGGTCTAGGATGGCTCGGGAAATCAATATCGGGCTGGCAGGTGCTTTGTCTCGCCGCCGGCGGCGGTCGCCAAGGCCCCCTCTATGCGGCCGCCGGAGGCCATGTCACCGTCGTCGACTTGAGCCCAGAGATGCTAGCCCTGGACCGGCAAGTCGCTGAAGAACGGAACATGAACCTGCGTCTGATTGAGGCATCCATGGAATCGATGCCAATGCTCCGAGACAACGAATTCGATCTAGTCATTCATCCGGTGAGCACATGCTATGTTCCCGATTGCCGGCCCGTGTTTACCGAGGTCGCTCGCGTGCTTCGGCCAGGTGGGCTCTATATCTCCCAACACAAATCACCAACCTCCTTGCAAAGTAGTCTGAGCCGAAACCAATCCACCGGATACTACCAGCTCGAACGCGAGGCCTACTCGAGAACTCCAGTGCCATCGTTGGGTAAGACATCTTCAACCAATGCAGGTCAACGTCTTCGCGAAGCGGGAGCTCAAGAATACGTCCACCGGTTGGAGCAGTTGCTTGGTGGCATGGCAAAAGCAGGCTTGTCCA
The DNA here is from genome assembly GCA_039027135.1 of Planctomycetota bacterium. GTDB lineage: Bacteria > Planctomycetota > Planctomycetia > Pirellulales > Pirellulaceae > Rubripirellula. The sequence goes on along the minus strand of JBCCKZ010000141.1, from coordinate 2,894 downwards.
TCGAAGACCTCACCGAACCGATGCATGCCAAACCCGACTCAAGCATTGATAGTTTTGGTGATCGCGCGAAGTTCATCCCTCCCTACATTCGTGTCAAAGCACGTCGTCGTGGCGGAGGAGAAACGGAAGCAAAACGCTCTTCATTGATCATTACGACTTAAGTTACTTTACGTTTCGCCCGTTCGAGCACCAGTATTTACCCAAGTCCGTATAGGCAATTCACCGTCTCTCGGGAGGGTCGCGGAAGAGCTTGCGACGACGCGGGGAGGGTTTTAAGCGAACCAGAAAAGGCAATTCGCGCCAAAAGTTCTCCTCCCAAATGCCTCGCACCTCGGCATCGACCCTCGGCATCGACCCTCCCTAGGGAGGATGAACGTATCTGGTTAGATCTCAAGGCAGAAATGGAAAGTGACTGAAACTAACCGACCCTCAACGAACGCCACGACGCTCTAGGATCTCATCCATGCACGGTAACTCGGTGTAGAACATCGCACTCGCATCGATACCCTTCGCATCGAGACGTTGAAGTCTTTCCATGACTCGAGGCTGATGAGAGATTCTCGGCAAAACTCGCAACCAAATGAAGATCATTGCAAAACCAATGATCATGAATGCGGCAACCTGCCTGTTGGTTCTCACGGCGCGATCCAATCTTTAAAGACCACACCAAACATGAGATAGGCCATCAGCAATGTCAGGATGAGATTCAGCGATTGTCCACACAAGTACAGAATGAGCGGCTTCCCACCGCGAAGCTGGGGCAATAGGTCACGAAAGTTCGTCTCAAGTCCAATGCAGACGAATGCCAAGCAAAAGAAGTAACCACGCAGCGTCTTTGTTGAACCCTTAATGATTGCCGACGTTACCTCAGGTCCGTTGGCAAGCACCGCATGCAAAATCGAGAAGGTGATTGACGCCATCACGAAACCAATGACAAACTTCGGAAACCGACGCCAGATTTCGAACACACCGACTCGATTTTGGTTATCACCGTCTCGTTCGACGGAGGTCACCCAGTAGACGGCAATCCCAAATGCGGACACCCCGATCAAGATGTTCTGGATCATCTTGACCGTCGCGGCAATCTCCAGTCCATCATCACCAAGGGTGGCACCGGCCACGGCTACTGCCCCCGTCGAGTCAATCGTTCCACCCATCCATGCGGCACCAATCGTGGGATTCAAACCCGTGGCAACGATGACCGCGGGTAAGACAATCATCATCAATACCGTGAAAGATAGCGACATACCAATCGCAAGCGAAAGTTCTTCTTTCTTTGCCTTACAGGCCGCCGCCGCAGCGATAGCCGCCGAAACTCCACAAACCGACATATCCGCCGATATAACCATATTGAGAGAACGCGAAGGCAGTTTAAGCACACGCTGTCCAAACACGTAGGTACTGATCAGCACAATCGGCGTCACAACCCAAGCAACAAAGACACCCGGCAAGCCCAGTGCCAACAGTCGAGACATCAATACCTCGGCGCCAAGAAGAACGAGGCCTGTTTTGATGAATAGCTCGGTATGAACCGAGGGGCGAAGCCACGTGGGCGTGCCAATCGTATTGGAGATGATTAGCCCAAGGCCCAACGCCCAAAGTGCGTACTCAAGGTTGTAGGACTTCACGAGCGACTGTCCTGCCATGACGTAGGCAAGCGTTGCCAAAGCAAATACCAACGTGAATGCGGGAACGTACGATCGCAAAGAGATCTTCTTTCCCACACCCAATGCAACTGCCGATAACGCACCAATGATGAGAAATGATCCAATCACCCCAACAATTGGCGAGTCCATCCAGCTACCTTTTGAGATGAAGCCCTCGAAGGGCGAGCTCGTCCACGACCCTGGTTTCGAAACAAAGATTTTCAGGGGCGAAACGATATCTCCCGACTGATCCGCGGCGATGAATACCGCGAGCGTCGACACGACCAGGATGATGGCGGCCATCGCCATCGATAGCAAATCCTCGTTGACCGTGGTCAAAGATTCAGTCTGCTTCGGCTCCGAAGCATCTTCGTGGTCTGGCGACGTATATGGATTGGAGTCTAGATTTGTATCTTGCGCGGGTTCATTATTCATGCCGAACAATATAAACGGCACAGTCGAGCCAAACACTGCCGCGCGACCCACTTCTCTGCTTGACTGCGTTCAGATACTGGTTCGATTTCAAGTCGCTCAACCAGAGAAACATGACCATCGATTGCAAAGTAGGCCACCGGAGATTGCTCTTGTCGGTCACTCGGCAAGATACAGGTACGTGCCATACCGACACTTTGGCCACTTGAAGACGAACCATGGGCTGCGCGTCGGCGGGCGGTTTCGGCCATTAACTGAGCGGTTGATTCACTGCAGGCTCGAGTAACCTCATTGATTTCGAGGTATCTCGCGAGCGCTTGTCGACTGTAAGGGACGACGATTTCGACAAGGTTAGTCGACGCACCAACCCGTGCTGCAAGCATCGGTGCAATCCAGCTTCCACCACCGGTTAAAGCAACTGCCAAATTCAGATCGGATGGAAGCTTGGCTAGTTGCTTTTGAATCTCGGTGAAGTGTTCAGAAAATACCTTCACACTTCATCTTCATTTAGCGGTGGAGTGCTCGTTTGATCAGCGACCTTACCGGAGTCTGCGGCTGGAAGCCAAGCAAACGACGACGTTGCCATTTACCTTGCTCGTTTGAAAAAACGATGATCTGCGGAAGAAGCTTCTCTCCTTTGGTGAGCTCTTCGACAAGCTCGGGCGACTCATCTTTATTGATGATTGCAAGAGAAACATCATTTAACTGACCGCTATACGCCATGGGCTTGATGGTAGATTCCTTTAATACCTGGCATGCGGGGCACCAAGGCGCCGCAACCACAACCATGAGAGGCTTGTCCTCATTGACCGAAGC
>JBCCKZ010000140.1:0-10527 GCA_039027135.1 Planctomycetota bacterium | reverse complement strand
GGAAGGATCGTTGCCAAAAGTAAAAAACCCACGGCGACCGCCAAAACCAGAATCAGCACCGGTTCGAGTAGTGCCGTAAATCGCGTTGAAGCCGTTGCTACCTGGGTGTCGTAATCATCGGCCAAACGGAACAGCATGTCATCCAGCTTGCCCGATTCTTGTCCAACTGAAAAGACACGCACTGCCAGCGGAGGGAAAGCTCCCGAGGCCGCCAATGCATCTGCGATTTCCTCTCCCGCTTGGATTCTAGAGCGAGCTTTTTCCAGCGCCTCTCTGTGGATCTGGTTCTTCGTCGATCTTGCGGCAAGCTCGATGGCTCTCGGAAGCTCGACACCGCTTCGAATCAACGTGCCAACCACCATGGCAATTCGGGAGACGCCTTGCTTGGCCGCCATCGGTCCCAGCAACGGCAAACGGAAAACAAATTGGTGCCAGGCTCGACGTCCTCGAGGTGTTCGAACCGCTACCACCAGACCAATCACAGCTAATGCAAGCACCAGAGCTATCCACAATCCGTAGTTTAACAATACATTGCTAATCGCTTGCGCAACACGAGTTGGCCAAGGTAACTCGTCAATCGTTTCCATCAAGTTCTCGAGCAGGGGCGGCAAAACACTTGTCATTAAGAAAATCCCTGCCCCTGTACCAAAAACAACCAAGAAACAGGGATAAACCATAGCCGTCGTGACCGAATCTTTAAGGCTAAGACTTCGACGTTTGAACTTGGCTAGTTGGGCTAGCACCGTATCCAGCGTACCGCTGTTCTCGCCGACCTGAACCATATGCACAGAAGCTTCATCGAACAGATCAGGACGTTTCTCCAGTGCATCGGCAAGCGACGACCCCGCAGCTACATTGTCGATAACTTCTAGGATCGCCGAACGAAAAACGCCGCGGCTCTGCTCCGCGATAGTCTCGAGCGCCTCAAGCATTGGGATACCGGCCCCGAGCATCATTGATAGCTCATCAACGGCATTGGCCCACGCCACTTCATGGGCGTTACCCAATCGAATCGTCCGACTCTTTCCGGACGTCGCCTCGCTGATGCGATGCACCCGCATTCCTCGTCGCCGAAGCTCCTCGCGGGCTTGCCTTGGCGTTTCCGCCGCAATCGTCCCTCGCTTGTGATTTGATCTTGTACCAGAATCCGTGGCTGATCCTGCTGGTGCGGCAACGTACTTGTAAAGTGGCATTTCAGGAGCTCGTCACCCGCAACACCTCTTCCATCGTGGTCACACCATGGTGCACCTTCGTGATCCCATCGGTCATCAATAGTTCCATACCGGCTTCCAGAGCAGCCTGACGAATTTCAGATGCGTTGGCTCGGTTGGTAATCAAATCTCGAATCTGTTCATCGATCACGAGGAGTTCAAATAGCCCCACACGCCCATGGTAACCAGTACCCCGGCAATGCTCGCATCCAACCGGTTCGCGAACGCCGGCCAATTGATCGATCTCCAACCCCATGGCCTTCACCATGTGTGGCGATGGAGGAGGCAATCGTTCCTTCGATTTTGTGGGTCGGCTGCAATGATCGCAAAGCTTGCGAACAAGGCGTTGGGCGAGTGATGCCACCAAAGAGCTCGCCACAAGAAACGGCTCCGTACCGAGATCAAGCAGTCGCGTTACGGCCGTCGCCGCATCGTTTGTGTGAAGTGTACTGAACATCAGGTGACCGGTTAACGAGGCTTGGATCGCCATTGTCGATGTCTCGCCATCGCGAATCTCACCGACCATAATGATGTCTGGGTCCTGTCGCAGGATACTTCGCATTCCCGATGCGAATGTCATTCCCTTCTTCTCGTTGATCTGCGTTTGACTGACACCCTCGAGTTGGTACTCAATCGGATCTTCTAAAGTCAAAACATTTAGATCATGTGTATTGATCTCTTGTAGTGCACCGTAAAGCGTCGTGCTTTTCCCGCTACCTGTTGGTCCCGTCACGAGGATCATTCCATGATCACGCCGAATCAACTGCCGAAACTGGCTGAGGTAAAACTCTGGCATCCCGAGTTCACCAAGCGTGTATAAACGAGCTGACTTGTCAAGTAAACGGATGACAATCCGTTCGTTATGACTTGTTGGCAATGAGGCAATTCGCAGATCGACCACCCGTTCACCCAAAGTGACCGTAGCCCGACCGTCCTGAGGCAAACGCTTCTCGGCTATGTTCATCTTGCCGAGAACCTTCACTCGAGTGAGCACCTCTTCCTGAACCGCTTTTGGAATCTCGAAACTATCGAAAAGCACTCCATCGATTCTCTGCAGCACGACCACACGATCCTCGTACGGCTGGATATGGACATCGGAAGCGCCGCTGCGAACGGCATCGAGCAATAGATGATTGACCAAGCGAATGATCGGCGCACGACCTTCAGTGTCAAGGAGATCTTCACGAGCCGAGAGGGCTTTTACATCCGCCAGCAGCTGATCACGATCCAGGCTACCAAGTACCGCAGCCGCCTCACCCGTCCGGGAAGAGTAAGCCCGGTTGATGGCCGCTTCAAGAATTTCGGACGACACTCGAACAGGATGCGGCTCGAAGCCGATGCGGCGTCCGACGACATCAGCATGCCCCAGCCCCTCTTCGTTGCAAACCACTAAATGCACTTGAGAACCAGACTCGCCGTCCTGCATTGCCAACACCTGATGATCACGACTGAAACCGATCGTGAACTTCGTTAGGTACTCCGGCAAGGCGGTCCACCCATCGATGTGCTCCCGTTTGGGGACACTTTCGAAATAGCAGCCGGAATCAACGATTTCGCTCATCGATTGACTCAAAGTGGTGTAGCAGTGAAATCAAGAGGGGACTCAACGGAAACGTGTATTCTAGAACAAGTCAATGTGACGGAGGGAACCTCGCCTCAATCAAGTTACCTAGCCTTTCTCACTTTAAAGATAACCAGATTTGTCAATTCGACCGCTTAGGTCCAGGCAAAATATTGCGTTAGAACCCATTCTGCGGCTGGAATATCGTGCCTCGCCAAACGTCAGTGACTGGATTCCTCGGCAATTTGATGTAGAAGAATCGCTAGGGCGTTGCCCATAGGGGAGACTGTGTTGATACCGCCGCATCATGTCGATGCTCTTGCAGAAACGGATACTCGGGTTGGCTATCTGGCAACTTGGGGCAGGGCATTAGGATCGGCTGACTCTCTGGCTCATCACCCGGAAGCCTTGCCAGATTCGCTTCAACATCAGAAAGGTATTGAAGGTCCCGGAACCGAGAGTCCCGTAGAATTTTTGGACGAATGAAGAGAAAGAATGAGGTCGTCTCGGTGCCTTCAGTCGTCAAGCTACTGAGTTCCCGAATCACGGGGATCTTTTCCAACAGAGGCACACCAGTGAACGCATCGGACTCGCTAACTCGTTTGAGTCCACCAACAACCACGGTCTGTCCATCGGGAATCGTGACCACCGATCCAATGCGATCGATCTGACGAGGCGGCGGCAATGTTGCAGTGCCACCCGCGCCAAACGTACTGAACTCGACCTCGAACTCCAACTGTAAATGATCGTCTTCGTTGATATGCGGTGTGACCGTAATGATGGTCCCAGCCTCTTGCGACCCACCTAATGATTGACTGCTGATCGTATTAATGGTGTTGATGCTTTGAAATGGCACGCTCGCTACCGACTCAAGCGACCCACGCTGGTTATCGTTGACGAGGATCTTTGGCGATGCCAATACACGTGCTCGCGTATGACTCGAAAGCGCCTGCACGATCGTGTCAGCGACATCCGGATCAATCAAGACTCCGTTGAAACCAAGTGCCGGATTGACCGTTAGCGCTCCGGTGGCCGGGTCAATTTCGCTGAGCCCGAACGATGTGAAGCTGAACAACCGAGACGCTCCCTGTCGATCGCCAATCGAAACTTCAACACCCAACCTAAAGTTATCACTGGTATCGATGGCAATGATATCGGCTTCGATCATGACCTGTGGTCGCCGCTGATCAAGCGAAAGGATCAGTTTTTCATAGAGCGGCTGCACTGACGAAGGCGCATAGACAATCAAACTGTTGGTGGCGACATCAGCCGATACCCTCGCACCGCCCGGCAAGGAAGCCACCTGCCCACCGGCCAGACCACTGGCCTGGGAACCAAAGGTCCCCAATCCTCCACCTAGCAACGCAGCGTTCTGATTCTGAAGTGCCGAACCAGGCTGAAACTCATCGGTCTGCCCATTGTTGAACGGCAATGGTATTGACTGGCCTCCGGTGTCTCCAAAGAGGCCGCCCGCCCCCAAAGCTCCCGATTGAATGCCACCTATCGCTTGACCGCCAATGCCGAGCCCCGCGGCGCCTGTATTAAGACCGCCGAGCCCCTGGCCGAGTCCAGGATTAATCACGCCAATGGGTGTCACTCCTCCCACGTTCAAGCCACCGAGCGTTCCAAAGCCGCCGACAGCTCCGGTTTGTGATACACCGCCAACAGCTTGTTGCAGAGCTTGCAAAGAAAACAGCACTTCAATCGCGTTTGCATTCTTCAGCTTGTAGAAGCGAATAGGACTTTCATCTGCCAAAACCGGGCGATCCAACTCACCGAGAAGTTTCTCAATCTGCTGGTGAAGATCGTTTGATCCCCTGACAATGATGAGATTTCCTGTCTCATCAACCGTGATCTGCACTCCTGACGAGCCTCGGTCATCATCGTCTTCACTCTCGCCAGCGATTCCGCGAATCAACTCTTCAAATCGCGTCGCCGTAATATTCTCAAGGCGATACCCTCGGGTGCGTTGACGAGTTCCACTATCCAGTCGCCCCAGCAGCTCAATAGCACTCAGCACAGCCGGTTTCTCGCCGGCCAAGATAATCCGCTGCCCCGCTCGATCATCGATCAACTCGACTTGGCTACTCGCCCCCTGTTCATTGCTAGCCTGATTGGCACGCCGAGTGCGAGTGGGTGTACTTCCTCGATTGATTACATCTCTTGCTTGCTCGACCAACGAACGCGAATCTCGATGTTCGGGGACGTAGAAGTCGATAACCGGCTGCTCGAGTGGCCGGTCAATGGCTGCGACGAGTTCGACGAGGCGTTGGACTTTCTGGGCGTAGTCCGTGACAATGATGATGCTACTTTCAGGCAATGAGATGATGTTCGCGCCTGTCGACAAGAAACTCTGAGCCGCCGTCGAAAAGGAGGTGATGCTCAAGTTATTGATGGGGATCACTTGCGTCACGACGCCCGCGGGACCAACTCGCTGAAGGACTTCGCCAGCCTCACCCGCGGGTGCATAGGGCGAGACCTTTGATATCTCAATGATCCGTTTCCATCCGGGCACATCTGAATCGACGATCGCCAAGCCCTCACTTTTGAGAAGGCTTCCCACGAGGGTGGGAAGCACTGAGCGTGGCAAACGCGATGGCGTGTAGACCGTGACTTGCCGCTGAGCAAGGTCGGCCGAGTAGAGAAAGCGGACTTTGAGTTGTCTTGAGATCGCTTCCACAAGGTCAGAGAGCTTGACCTTTCCGGCAAGATTCAATTCAACCACGTCGTCTTGCGAATCAACCTGCGCTAGAGCAGGCAAGTTGCCTAGCATGGGCAAACACAACAGCAACATCCACGCCCACATGAGAATGCGTCGTTGCAGAGGTTTGGCGGCCAGCAGAGCTAATTCGGGAAACACGAGTTGGTGCTAGCCAATTGAGCGTCCTCAAGTCAAGTTCAGGAAATCTGAACCCAAGCTGCTAAGCAAGAAAATGCCCGGACCGGCTCTCTAAAAACGCGGCAGGCTAGAGAAACTTGGTGATACCCTGGGTGTCGACAAGCTCACTGACTCGGGTCATTTTCTGGCTCACCAGAACCCACGGCCTTCGTTCGACCAGTCATTCGAAGTCGTAACCGGCTCGCGTGAGGACGACCATTTGCATCTTCTTTGTACCAACGCTCAGCCTCTTTCGCGTCTCCCAAACGTTCGGCAGTCCGTGCCGCGTTGTAAATAGCTGACGGATACCATCGCCACTGGGGTGGGTCATCGATGAGCCTCTTGGTGAACCAAGACTGAGCCGTCTCATAGCTTGCGTCGTCGTATTGCACCAACCCAAGCCAATAGGTCGCCGTCCGCTTCGCACTCCGAAGCAGCGACTGAATCTGTTGGATCTGGCGATCGTATTCCTCTGGTGACGTCCCCAACGATCTTCGAACACCGTATGCCTTTTGCAAGTCGACATCAGTGCGAAGGTCAGCGATCTCAAACTCGGGTGCCCGACGGGTCAGGTACATGGCGCGAGCTCCTGGTCTGGCATCGATCTCATCCCCGGCGAAATCGCCCATTAAGTGGTACCAACGACCATTGGCCAGTTCTTCTGAAGGGACAATATCAAGTTCGAGATAAGAGAATCGCGTTTGTTGATAGACCTTGAATTGCAAATCAAGGTTCTCCGACGCTGCTATGTCACGTTCATAAACTTCCGCCTGGAGAGGCACTGGCCAAAGGCGAACACCAGCGATCCCCGAAACTTCATCAAATAGCTCTCCCTGCTTCTGGGCGTCGACATACGCGACCAAACGCTTTTCGCCGGTCAGCGAGGACTGTAGCCTCCGCATTCGATCACTGGTTGTCTCCGGCAATAACGGCAACATCGCGATGCTTTGGGGAATGTCACTTTTGCTCGTTGGATAGTCAAAAAAACCTGGCACTGTCATACGACGTAAAACCGATGCGTCTTTCCTCGCTTCGGATAAAGTCGCAACGCCTATTCCTCCAGGACCTACGATCGGATGCCCGATCACGGGATCGAAAAGATAGATGCTCTCACCCACCAATACGCCCACTGACCAAGGCATGTAACGACCATTGTCACGAAGCGTTGCCAACATCGCTGCGGGCAAGTTCGCTTGCCGACAAAGGTGCATGAAGACGTGCGCCAATTGCAAACCATCTCCACTTCCACGCCAAACACATTGGTAGGCGGTCTGGCGATAGCCGGCACCTCGATACTGGAGTCCATCGGTCAGCTGTGGTGGTCGCGGAACAGGATCCCTCGGCGACAACGGCTCCGGTGCAATATTGCGAACACACCAGTCAAATAGCCTGAGCATTGTGCGAACCTGGCGACGTTCTTCTGCCTCGAACGATTCGACCCACTCGGCAAAGAGTGGATCATCGTGCTCTGGAGTATCTACCCAATTGGCAATTCGATTAAAGACGAAGGCGTCTCGTAGATGACTCACATCCGACTTCAGGAACCGAGCACTCTCAGCACGATCGCGAGCCTTTTCCTGATCGAGCCCTGTTTCAAGAGTCTTTTCTAACGTGACCCAAGATGAATTCGCCGCGACCTTCTTTTCCTCAAACGAATCGGGGTTCCACTGGGCCAGGTGATAGATCAGCTGTCGAGACGCTTCACGTTCGTTTAGTTCGTTGTAACGACCCAGTAGGTCAAAAATGTCAGCCAAGTGCTCCGCTTGCCCAGCTCTCACATCGTTGCGTCGCTGCTGCTCTCGCCGCACGCGCCGCATTTCATCTTTGCCGTCATCACAACCGGCCAGCACCAGACAGACAATAGTCGATCCTATGAGCAAGAAGACTTGGAGTTGCGTTTTCGGTTTCGACGACATCTTGAGATTAAAGAATGATGATTTCCCTCTCACCGATGAGGTAGCTGTTTTGGGGCCCGGCACACTCAAAAAGAGCGTGCGAAAATCACAAAACAATCCTCAGATGGAAGTGGACCTTAAAGTGATTGCGACAAGCCGCGTAATGCCAGTAAACGTTCCACGGTGGCCTTAAATCGATCCAGGGGAATCATGTTGGGGCCATCGCTCGGTGATTTCTCGGGATTCGGGTGTGTTTCGAAAAATAGCGCATCCACCCCCATTGCTACGGCAGCGCGAGCCAGTGGTTCAACCATTTCGCGGTTTCCTCCCGTGGCACCTCCAAGACCACCTGGCCTTTGCACGCTGTGAGTAGCGTCGAAAACGACGGGGACACCAAGCCCTCGCATGATGGGGATGGATTGCATGTCGTTGACCAATCGACCATAGCCGAAAAACGTGCCTCTTTCGCAAAGAAGCACTTCAGGCTCGCTGCCGTTTTGTTCGCAGGTATATCGCACCTTCTCGACGACGTATCGCATATCTTCAGGTGCCATGAATTGACCTTTCTTCACGTTAACGGCTTTCCCGGTTGCTGCAGCGGCAACCACAAGGTCCGTCTGGCGAGCCAAGAATGCTGGTATCTGTAAAAGTTCGCAGACTTCGGCCGCTTCTGATGCCTGGTTCGGCAGATGAATGTCTGTGGTGACTGGCAGGCTAAACTGCTGCCCAACCCGATCGAGCATCCCCAATCCATCACTGATGCCTGGCCCACGCCCCGCCGTCACACTGGTTCGATTCGCTTTGTCGAAGGATGCCTTGAACACAACATTGAGATCACTCCGCTCGTTGAGCGAGGCAAGCACGTCGGCGATCTGATTGGCGGTCTCATCATCCTGTAGCACACATGGGCCAGCAATTAATAGCAGCGGTTGGCCCTCGCCAACCACATAGTCTCCAACTCGGGCGGCAATGGATGTTTCGTTCTGAGGCATGACAAGAATAGGTATGAATGGGATCGCTGACCAAACCTGCGTAGCAATTACTAGCAGACGTCCGAGAACACAAGCATCAGAATGCTGGCGTAATTTCGCTACGACTTTGCCCACAGGAAGGTCAAAGGCGCGGAACCGAAGGGGATTCAACGAAACAATTCTGAGGTCAAACCCTCACCCTGTCGAGCCAAGTCCTCAGGCGTTCCCGTTGCGACGACTTCGCCACCGTCTCCCGCGGCCCCTGGTCCAATGTCAATGATCCAATCGGCCGCGGTCATCAAGAGCGGGTGATGCTCCACGATCAACAGCGAGTGCCCTTCATCAATCAATGAATCGAAGCAACCGATCAATCTCTGAATATCAGCGAAATGCAAACCAGTACTTGGTTCGTCCATAATGAATAGCGTTCGTCTTTTCGAGCTACCCGCCAGAAAACCAGCTAGCTTCAATCGCTGTCCTTCGCCGCTGGACAGAGTCGTGGCTGCTTGCCCAAGTTTGATGTAATCCAATCCCACGGCGGTCAAGCGTCGGAGACGATCCACCACCTTGTCATGATCAGCGAAAAAGCCAATGGCCTGGCGGGCTGACATTGCCATCACATCCGCGATCGAATGATCACGATACCGCACTTCTAACACTCGGTCGCGAAACCGCTTTCCGTTGCATGCGGGGCATGTCATCGTGATATCGGCAAGGAACTGCATATCAATCTCAACACGTCCTGACCCCTCGCACTGCTCACACGCGCCGCGATCGCTATTAAAACTGAAGTGTCCAGGTTGAAGATTGCGAATCTTGGCCTCCGGCTGCGCCGCAAAAACCTTTCGAATCGCATCGAAGGCTTTGACATAAGTCACCGGCACGCTCCTCGCACTCCGACTGATTGGCGACTGATCGACCAACATCACATCCTGAAACGTCCCCACTCCAGATATCGACTTATAAGGTAGTGGCTTCATACTACTTTCACCCTTCGCACGAGCGATAGCGGGATAAAGCGTATCTTGAACCAACGTGCTCTTTCCGCTGCCTGAGACGCCAGTCACCACTGCCATCACACCAATTGGGATCTCAACATCAATCCCTTTGAGGTTGTTTCCAGAAGCTCCTTTCAATTTGACTTGTCCCCGCGGCTGACGACGCTCGCGATTCTTCAAAGTGACGCCGCGATGCCCAACGAGGAACTGCCCAGTGATGGAATCCTCATCGGCAAGAACCTCTTCCGGCGAGCCATGACGCAGCACGCTGCCGCCCTCTTCGCCTGCTCCGGGGCCAAATTCTACGATCGAATCCGCCTGACGAATCATCGTCTCCTCGTGCTCAACCACAACAACCGTGTTACCGCGATCAAGCAGCTCCGTGATGGAACGCACCAGTCCTTTCACATCATGAGGATGCAAACCAGCGGTAGGCTCATCTAGCACGTACAACATCCCAACGAGCGTGCTTCCCAGTGCCGTAGTCAACGAAACCCTTTGTAGCTCGCCACCCGACAGCGTTCGCGAACTGCGGGAGAGCTGCAGATAACCTAGACCGACATCTCTCAAAAACTGCAGTCGCTTCTGAATTTGGGCAAGGGGCTCCTGAGCTCGAGCTCGTTGTAACGGTGGTATCTCATCCGATTCAAGCAACTGTGTCAGCTGATCCGCCGACGCGTCAAGCACATCGGCGATCGAGTGGCTACCAAGCCGATACGATAACGCCTCGGGTCGAAAGCGTTTACCTCCACAATCCGAACAGGGAAAGTACGTTCGATATCGCGAGGCAAACACACGCACGTGCATCTTGTACTTCTTTCGATCAAGCCAATCGAAAAAGCCCTTTAAGCCACCGAAGCGTCTCTTGCGATCACCGTTCCAAATCAAATCATGATGCTTCTTTTTCAACTTTGAGTAGGGAACATCAACAGGAAGATCATGATGATCGGCAATGGCCAGAAGTTCTTCCAACTCATGACGATAGGAAGGTGTATTCCACGGCGCAATCGCGC
>JBCCKZ010000139.1:0-10558 GCA_039027135.1 Planctomycetota bacterium | reverse complement strand
TTGCGGCCGGAGAATGGTTGCGGTACTAGACACTTTTGAGTCACAACTACGAAGTTTGGTCTACCAACTTCGCGGCTTCATCACACAGGGCCTTGGCTTCCTCGGCTGTTGTCGCCTCGGCAATGAATCGGACGATCGGCTCGGTATTGCTCCCGCGAACCAGCAACCAGCGATCAATCCATGCTAGTCGCAACCCGTCGTTCCGATCTGCCTGTGCATCTGAAAAGTGCTTCTCAATGCGTTCGAGGACCTCACTGAGGTCAACCCCGATGATTGAAGCTTTTTCCTTGACAATCTCTCGCCGTTCAATTTCATCAACGAGTTCTGATAGTCTCTTTCCGGTCTTAGCCATCAACTCCAGCACCGCGGCCATCCCAACAAAGGAATCTCGCACGTAGCCAACTCGCGGATCCATGGGGCCTCCGTTTCCTTCGCCGCCATAGGTCGCGCTCACCTCAAGCATCTTTCCGGCTACGTTTGCCTCACCGACGGCGCTTCGGTAACACGTTTGTCCGTGTAACTTTGCAATGATCTCATTCATCGAGCTGGTTGCCGCGTTGATTACAACAGGACCCCGAGTAACGGGATTTGACATTGCTCGTGATATGCAGAGCGCGAGCGTATATTCCTCACCCACATAGCGTCCCTTCTCATCGATGAGCGCTAGTCGGTCTGCATCGGGGTCTTGGCAAAATCCAACGGTACATCTTTGCTTGACCACTGAAGATGTCACGCCCGAGAGATTCTGTAGCGTTGGCTCCGGTGTGTGAGCGAACTTCCCGGTCGGTTCTTCACCCTGAACAGTGACATCGCATCCAAGAGCTTCGAGCAAGCGTCGACCGAGGATACCTCCAGCACCGTGGTTACTGTCTAGCAGGACGCGAAAGTTGGCCGCACGAATCGCGATTTGGTCTACCGTATCAAGAACCAATCGAAGGTGCGGCGCGTGCGGGTCGCTATCCCAGTCAATCGTTCCAATGGCTTCGTGCGTGACATACTTTGGGGTGATCGCGTCGTACGTTGTCTTCACCGCCGCACCCCGCCGGGCATCAATGACACGTCCATCATCACCAAATAGCTTCATGCCGTTGTACGGTGGTGGATTATGGCTGGCGGAAATCTGTATCGCGCCAGCGGCGCCTCGTTCGCGAATCAAGACTCCGATTGTGGGTGTCGCGATGACACCTACATCGACACAATCCCGTCCCAAGGCGGTGAGTTGAGCAATAATTGACGAAGCCAGCATGGCGCCTGTTGTTCGTCCATCTCTTCCAATTAGGACGACGCCGGGAGCGAGATGCTCGTGCAGCGCCGCTGCGTAACGCATCGCGACCGATGGCGTGAGCGTTTTCCCGACAATTCCCCGTAATCCGCTAACGCTAATGATTAGTGGTGGTGCGGACAGGTTGTCTTCTGGATTCGTGGGTGCTGGATTTGCTGACGCCGGCATGAGGTTTTGAGCTTTCTCGTTGAAGATGGAGGTCGGTCCGGGTGGTCTCGCTAGTCGCGTATTTCAGCTCTAAACTATCCGCCCCCAGTGTTCTCGATTGCTCGACTTCTCGCTACCGGACCCCAGCATGAGCTCTTCCTCTCTCGATCAAGCCCTCGACGCAGTCAGCCAGGCAGTCGCCGATAAGAAGCTAAGCGAGGACGCTTCGGAGAACCTTCGAATCTGGTTGACCGAAGATCGCTATGCCGACTATCGCGACCAGGTGATCGACCACATTGACTCGGGCCAGTGGCAACAGCTAGACGACGTCTATTGGACCATCATTCCATTCGGAACGGGTGGCCGACGTGGCCGGATGTATCCCATCGGATCCAATGCGATCAATGATCGAACGATTGGTGAGAGTGCCCAGGGTCTCGCCGATTATGTCGTTCATTTTCATGATGGCAAGAAACAGCTTTCTTGTGCGATTGCCTATGACACCCGACATCGGTCGCGGGAGTTTACCGAGTTGTGTGCCGGCATCATGGTTGCTGCGGGGATCAAGGTATATCTGCTG
Source organism: Planctomycetota bacterium (assembly GCA_039027135.1). Taxonomy (GTDB): domain Bacteria; phylum Planctomycetota; class Planctomycetia; order Pirellulales; family Pirellulaceae; genus Rubripirellula. The sequence goes on along the minus strand of JBCCKZ010000139.1, from coordinate 8,549 downwards.
GATGACTACCGGGCAACACCGCAGCTATCGTTTGCGGTTCGATACAAGAACTGTGATTGTGGAATCATGGTCACGGCTTCGCATAATCCCCCCAGTGACAACGCGGTGAAGGTGTATTGGTCGTCAGGAGCCCAGGTGCTTCCGCCTCACGATAAAGCGATCATCGATAAGGTTATGACGTGCGAGCGGATTCGTTGCACACCGTTTGAGAAAGCCGTAGCCGATGGCATGATCGAGGTCATCACTGAAGAAATTGATTCGGCCTATCTTGACGCGGCTTCGGCTGAGAGTTTTAAGGGGCCTCGTGATGCGAAGGTCCTCTACACTCCGTTGCATGGCGTGGGAGCGGCAGCCGTGGTTCCTCTTTGCGAGCGTGACGGTTTTGAAGACATCGAAGTCTATGGGCCCCACGCGGAGCCTTCGGGTGATTTCCCCAATGTTCCCGGTCATGTTTCAAACCCTGAAAACAAGGCCATCTTCGAAGCTCCCATCGAACATGCCAGGAAGACCGGTGCGGATCTTATCCTGGCGACCGATCCCGATTGTGATCGTATCGGAGTCGCGGCACCGTTGACGACAGATGCCGCCGGTGAGTGGGGGACGTTCAATGGCAATGAAATCGGTGCGATCTTGGCCGAGTATGTCCTATCATCGCGAAAGTCGGCTGGGTCGCTCAGCGATAACGCATTCATTATCAAGACTTTGGTGACGACTGAACTGACACGTCGCATCGCTGAGAGTTACGGTGTGCGGTGCGTCGGCGACCTCTTGGTTGGTTTCAAACACATTGCCGCCGTAATGGATCGAGAAGGTCCTGACGATTTCGTCTACGGAACCGAAGAGTCGCATGGTTATCTCGTGGGCCAGTACTGTCGAGACAAAGATGGTGCCGTTGCCAGCATGCTGATGTGCGAATTGGCGGCGAAGCTGAAGGCTGAGGGCAAGTCAATGCATGACCTGTTAGCGGACCTGCATCGGCAGCACGGCTATCATTGCGAAACGCTTATCAACTTGTTCATGGAAGGTAGTGAGGGAATGGCGGCCATGAAGGCCCTGATGAAACGTTTCCGAGAGGATCCACCGAAGTCACTGGCGGGAATCGAGGTCGCAGCTATTCGGGATTACGCTGCCGGCACGACACGAAGTACCGCGGACGGTTCCACCGAGCCGCTTTCAGGTCCCACGGGTGAATTGATCATCATGGACTTGGCCGACGAAGGGAACTACGTCGCCGTTCGGCCAAGCGGTACCGAGCCCAAGATCAAGCTTTATGTGTTCACACGTTTGTCACCCGAAGAGAGTTCTGATCTTGATGTCGCCCGCGGCACCTTGGCAACCCGGCTCGAGAGTCTTGAGAAAGACGTCCGTGAGTATGCCGGCGGGTAATCTTGCCACAGTGAGAGATCGCCAAAGCTGAGTAGTCTGTTGTGGCGTCTGATGAAGTATTGAATTCAGGGATTGGTGACGGTTTAGAGCAACAGGTTCTCGCTTGAGGCACACCGGCCAAGGCGATCACTATTCAGACGATCGCTATTCAATGGATAGCTCGGGGTAGACCGGCGTTTCGATGCGAGACCAAGGTTCTTCAAGTGACCTTAGGAAGGCCTCGAGGTCATCCATTTCAATTTGGCTGAGTCCAAGCGGCTTTAGCAGTGGAGATTTTTTAGGCTGAACACGTTTGTCAGCGATCCGGAGGGGCAATGGGTCAAGCATTCCGCGGTTATAGAATCCGATCACCGCCGACAGCGTGAATCTGCCGTTGTGCATATAGGGGGCTGTTCTTGAAACGTCACGCAGCGATGGCGTACGAAACTTTCCCAAGTCATTGAGCTCCTTTGTGGCGTTGTAACGGCCCGGGTCCGCGCCCCGTGGTTCCATTCTCATCAGCCCCAGACTGTGGAATTTGCCGTCGCTCATCAGCGGCCCATGATGGCAATTCATGCACCGGCCTTTTCTTCGAAAGAGATCCAAGCCGCGAATTTCTGAATCAGTTAGAGTCTCACTTTGTCCAATAAGAAATTGGTCAAAGCGAGATTGGCCCCCGATGATTGATCGCTCGAAACAAGCGATGATATCGCTAACACATTTGAGAATCTGATCATCCGGTAGTTCATTGACTTGTTCAATGGTTTCAAGATCAAGTGAATCACGATAAATGGAATAGATTCCGCCGCGATAGTCTTTGTTATCGCGTATGAGCTGGCCGATCAGCTGAGCCGACGAATGCATCTCGTCAGGGCTATTGATCACATCAACGATCTGCTCCTCGAGCGAATCAACTCGCCCATCCCAAAACAGTTTTTCGTAGAGCCCGGCGTTGCGAATGGTCGGGGTATGACGTGGTAGACGCGTTCGGTTGTGTCCGAAGCCCGTTGTACGCCCATCCGCCCATCCCATTTCGGGATCGTGACACGACGCGCAAGCAATTTGCCCGCTACCCGACAGCCGTGGGTCGAAGTAGAGCGAAGCCCCGAGAGCTTGCTTGACCGGATGGTTGGGGTTTGTCTCGGGATGCTCTACGCGTGGGAGTAGGCCTAGCTCTTGCCACTGCACTCCTTCATCGATATTCGGTTCTGGCCATTGAGAAGACGGCCGCGCGTATTGTCGTCGAAGCTGATCGGTTGTTTCGTGGAGTTTAGGAGGTTGCGCACTCGTTAGCGTGCAGGCATTAGCGAGAGCCAAGCGAAGGAAGATCGTTGCGAGAATGAGAGAGCGAAGCACGGCAGTTCAATCGTTGGTTGGCGGCTGCCTCTAGGTTACCGCTTCTAGAAACCAAACTTCACCCAGCATCAAAGCCGAAAGGTGGAGTGACGCGATGTCTCGGGCGACGAGATGGCCGATGGCCTGGGCGAAGGCGTAGCTTTCAATTCGCGTATTTGAACGCTCCAGCCGCTCCCAGGTTGTTCTGGTTGGAATCGCTTAAAACAAGATGCTTCTCTTGCTTTTACTCGGTTGAGGTCGGGCGTTTCAACGGGCTCGCGGTGCTCTTTGCATTCGATTGTTTTGATCGAGGGTCACCGCGCGTGCCTGGCCGCTCTTGGGTAGGTCGAAGATCAGAGTCGCATCAACCGACTTGTAGAACCACTCAGTAGGTGACTTGGGAAAGACCTGTTGCGTGGGTTGGTTGGTGATGCCGACCATTAACTTTCCGTCAACCACACGCACGTCAAATACAAACGTGGGAGCTAGTGGGTACTTGCCCTCCAATCGTTTCATCTCGTTTAAAGGCACCTCGACTTCTCTCTCGAAGGTCATCGGTTTGACGGGCATCCCAATGGCTCTTTGCAATATGCGCTCCGCAAGTGGTGTGATCGCGTCGGCAGAGGTGTTGGACAGGACAACGACTGCCGTATCGTGCTGGCGGTTTACGAACATCGCGCTGGTGGAACCACCGGTCCGTCCGTTGTGCCAACGGGTTTGTCCATCCCGTGCAATCAGCCAACCTAGTCCCATTGCAAAGCCACCAGCGTCCGCGTCGGCGTGTTTTTTCCATGCCAACTCGATGGCCTCACCCAAAGCTCCTTCTGGTGGATCCAATTGAGCACGGGCGAATTTCATCATCTCATTGAGTGACGCGCGAATGCCTCCCGCACCAGGCATGTCGGCGAAGTCCCAAGCTGGTGTGGGGTTACCATAGCTCTTGTGCGGCTGAGCCAACTTGCGACTGACAGCTTCACTTGATCCCGATGTGATATCCTCCATCTCGAGAGGTGAAGCGATCACGCTTTGAAGCAAGTCCTCGTACGGCATGCCGCTTCGATCAGCCAGCAAGCTGCCAAGCAATGCCGCACCAAAGTTCGAGTACTCCCGCTTTGATCCAGGCTTCCGTTTTAGTTTGTGATCATTTAAGAATGCCTTGGCCATCTTGGTGTCATACTTGGCATAGGGGTTTTTCATCACGCCAGGTGAGAGATCCATGTTGCTAGGGAGTCTTGGGAATCCGCTACGGTGCGTTGAGAGTTGTTTCCACGTGATGGGTTTGCCCTCGTATCGTGGTAAGTTCCATCCAGGGACTTCGATGGGAGAATCCAAGTCGATCTCACCTTTGGCGACTGCGTCCGCCAGAAGTAGTGATGTGAACACCTTGCTGATCGATCCGATCTCACAAACGGCCCCTGAGTGTGTGAGAGTCGATTCGGCATCGACGCCATCTGATGGTCTGATCGGAACCGTCCATTCGCGATCGCCTTTGATCACGCCGATAAGCAGGCCATCGACCCGCTGAGCATCGACGAGGGGGCTGCCGAACTCTTCGATGGTCTGGCGATCGAATCGATCGGCGAAGAGACTCGCCGATCGGTAGAAAAAGGCGATGCCAAAAATGCCCAGGTAGAAGGCGAGGGATAGACGACCCATGATCTTAAAACCTTTCAAGGGAGTGGAGGGAGCCGATTCTGTGTCAGCGAAAAATGGAAATTGTTCGGTCAGCTGTTGTCGAAGTGGCGTTAATTGTTTTCGAACAGCACGTCGATTGATCCAATAGATAAAACCAAAAATCGAGAGATTGAACGGCTGCATGCCAAGAAACTCAAGAGCTGTTTTGGCTTGAGCCATATTGATCAGAAGAACCGATATCCCGAGTGGAATCAGGTACCAGCGATCCACATGGCTAAGTAACCAGATTTGGCGGTCAACACGACGAATCTCGGATGCGATGAGTTTCTCGGGTGTATCGGATTGGTCCACCGGGTCTTGCCATCGAACCCACAATAGCACCAGGCCTACTTGAATAGCCGCAGCCATCATCACAATCAATCCTAGCACCACGAGAGGATTGCGTGCGGAGGCCATTAGGATTGGGGCGACAATCAGAATGAAAACACAAGCGGCGATCTCACGCAGATCACGCCACCACAGTATTCGTTCCAGATTCCAAATCTTGGCTTTCGCGGTTTCAGCGATCGACTCAATTCTTTCTTGATCGATCAGATTATCTTGTTTCCAAAGTTCACTGAGTTTTTCAAACTTCATGACTGCTCCCCCATCCAGGCATTGACCTGTTGACTGAGGCGGTGAAGTCGGACACGAATCGTTCCCTGCGGAACCTCCAAGACCTCTGACATTTGCTCGATTGAAAGACCTTCAAGCTGCATTGCCAGTAAGGCTCGTTTGCCGCCGTCAAGAGTCTCAATGAAACGATCCAGTAGCACTCGAACATCGGTGTGATTTCCCGAAGGAGGCTCGATGGAATGATCCGCGAGCGACAGACTCTTTTGGCGTCGCGCATAGGCACGACGCCACATCAATCCCGTATTGATGGCAACGCGATAGGCCCACGTGGAAAGTTCGCTTTGCCCCTCAAATTGCGGCAAGCCTTTCCAGATCTGGAGGAATACCTCTTGAAGAAGGTCCTCCCAAACGGGGCCGGCGTACGCTCTGCAAACACCCACCAGCGAACCACGATGATCACTAACGACGTGATCAAACAGGTTTTGGCGTTCTTCGGGGCTCATACATTCTTTGTTGCCTGCCGCCGCGAATTGTTACAGCCAACCAAAGATTTTTAAGTGCGTTATTCCTGCGCCAGGATGGGGGCGACGTCAGCGGCGTTGTTCTGACGGGCTGCAATTTGATGGACCGGCAAAACACCGCCCTTGAAGGAGCTGCCAGGTGGCAAGCTGAAACGGCCCACCGGAACGCCTCGAGAGTTGGAGTCTTCAATGACTGGTACGGGACCCGTTCGATCAATGGCTAACGACTGCAACTGAATCTCGTGCACGACCACGTCATACCGTCTGAGCGCGGGGATGGTTTGCCGTATCGTCTTATTGATTGAGTTTCCAAAGGAATCGAATGTTTGAACGGTTTGAACTTTTGTTCCGCCGGCATCGCGTTGAACGGTCACGACCTCACTTTGACCCGGCTGAAGGATGAGCCGTTTGGGTGTTTCCTCTGAAAAACGGTCGAGGACGGCAACTTGAATCGTTGCCCCAGAATCGTTTCGGAGCGTTGCTCGTACCGGAGGCAGTGGATTGTTGGGTACATCTACCGAATCAATGATCGTCGATTGAGGCGGAATCGATGGTAGAACCGGAGTGACGATTGGAGTTGCCACGCCACCCACAACGGCGCCTGGCAAAACTGCAGGGGCAACGCCGACACCCAGTGCCGGTCCCAGGCCCACGGCAGGCGGGTAGTAAGCGGCTGCACCCAGAGCTGGATACCGACCCAACGCTGGATAGGCATAGGGGTAGGCCCCCGGGTAATAGGATCCAACACCGATGCCCGGATAATAACCGGGATAGTACGGCGTATAGATTCGCCCTCGACCGCTTCGATTGAAGGCTCCACCTCTTCGGTTAGATGCTTGCGGCATCGTCGAAGGATCGACTTGAGGACTAACGGGCGGACGCAGGCCACGGCGTCCAGGAGGCGCGGTGGTTGAGTTTTGCGATCTCGGCGGTCGGATCGTTTGTTGCCCTTGAGCATCTATCGCAGCGAAATCGACGATGCCTAGCACCCACGCTAAGAGCACGCCGAACCGAATCACGTGGAGTTTTTTGGCCATCGCATTTCCCCTTAATCGAGCGAGTCTGCCACCCGCATAGTCTAGATGGCTGGCGCGGGCCCGTGCTTCGTTTTTTGCACAACCAACCGATTCAGTAAGCGAAAAAGAGTACTCTCTCAGACCCCAGCTGAATCAGCCGTCTCGAAATCTCTGGTTAGCGATGCTCGATTGATTAGAGCGATGTCAGAACTTGCGTGGCAGCATCGATGGTCTGGTCAATGATGGCCTCATCATGAAGCACGCTGAAAAAGAGTGCCTCGTATTGGCTGCACGGCATGTAAATGCCTTTTTCAATCAAACCCCAGAAGTACTTGCCAAAGGCCGTTGTGTCACATTGGGCTGCCTCATTCCAGCTGTTGACCGGACCGTCGTGAAAGAACAGCGTCATCATGCTGCCAACGGCTTGCATCTGGTAGGCAATTCCCGCTTTAGATGCAGCGCTGTCCAGGCCTTCAGCTAGCCTCATTCCTCGCTTGTCGAGTAGTTCGTAGGGTGGATTCTCTTTCAGGAGCTCGAGCGTTTTGCTTCCGGCCGCGACGGCGACAGGGTTACCACTTAGCGTTCCCGCTTGGAACACTTTGCCGGCAGGAAGCACGTTGTCCATGATGTCCGCGCGACCGCCGTAGGCACCGAGAGGCAGCCCTCCACCAAGGATCTTACCGAGGGTTGTCATGTCAGGGGTGATTCCGAATCTCTCTTGAGCTCCGCCGTAAGCAAGCCTGAATCCTGTCATCACTTCATCGAAAATGAGGATTGCACCGTCCTTGGTTGTCTCCTCTCGAAGCGTTGTTAGGAATGACTCACTACCTGCCACGCATCCCATGTTGCCGACAACCGGTTCCAATATCACTGCCGCGATTTCACCGGGATGCTCGGCGAATGTCGATTTGACGGCTTCGGGATCGTTGTATGTCAGGACAATTGTGTCACCGCCTGCTCCTGGTGTGACGCCAGGTGAATCAGGGACGCCAAGTGTGGCCGCGGCGCTTCCTGCCGAAACGAGAAGCGAATCCACGTGACCGTGATAGTTGCCTGCAAACTTAATGATCTTATGTCGACCGGTGGCTCCGCGGGCAACTCGAATGGCACTCATCGTCGCTTCAGTACCGCTGTTAACCAGGCGAACCTTTTCCACGCTGGGAACCGCATCGATGATCTGTTCGGCGAGGTGGGATTCGGCTTCCGTCGGGGCACCAAAGCTTGTCCCTTTCACTGCGGCTTTAGTCACGGCCTCGAGAACGGCTGGGTGAGCGTGGCCCAAGATCATCGGCCCCCATGATCCGATGTAGTCCACGTATCGACGGCCGTCGACGTCGTGCAGATAGGCGCCTTCCGCCCTTTCAATAAACAACGGTGATCCGCCGACAGCGCCAAAGGCTCTCGCGGGACTATTCACACCTCCAGGCATCAACTTCCTGGCCCGTTCGAAGGCGGCCAAAGAGTGCGGGCCAATATCGTGCGAAGATGAGGGGGCGATGGTCGATGACAAAGTAGTTTCCCTGATGAGGACGCCGAACGATTTCGGCCCAATGCTAACGACTGTCGAGACCGCTGGGCAGACTTTCCTGGTAACTGCGACGATTGCAAAAAACTGCCCCAGTCGCCAGAATCCCCTAGGTTACGCAGTTGTAATTCCGGGATGAGAGGTCGAATTTTGAAGGCGATATGGCGGAATTGGCTCGGGAAGGTTCGAATCCTCTTCGGTGCTCTAGGTTTGCTTCTCGGTACCCACGCCGATCACGGATGCACGGTCTCGGCTCAGGATAGTTCGCCTTTGAAGGAGATCGTGTCTGTCGATGGTTCGCTCGCTGGACTGTTAAGGCGGGCCTCCGAGTCGATCGATCCTGATCGCTTTGTCTCCGTCTCGGCGGCAAAGGGCGAATGGATCGAAGCCGCGGATGATTTGAAGATTGCAATCAACGGTCGCTCGGATCCCGAGAACTTCTCGAATTGGATGAAGTATCTCGACCTCGATCCGCTTCAGACATTGTTACTAGACAGCGGCTTTGAAGATGATCGCAAGTCAATCAGCAAGGCGGGC